>CAIVKT010000536.1 GCA_903906615.1 uncultured Bacteroidota bacterium
CCCTTTAGCTAATTGATCTGTTGCAGCACAGTAAATTGTATAAAACCAACCCTATCCATATGATACAGGATACACATAACAGTAACGGCAAAAAGTGGCATTGCACACTGGCGCATATATGCGCGGCAATAGCTTTTATTTTCGCTGTTTGTTTATCACCTGTTCCTTCGCGTGCGCAGGTTACACCTGCTGAAGGAAGTAAATTGAACTACCGGATCATTGGTTTTTCATTTCCTGCGGGCGTGGGCAAAGGAGTGTCATACACTATTGAGATAGCCAATGGCAATCTTACTGATGATAAACAGTTTAAAGACCATGTACATCAGTCTGTTCCCTCAGAAAAGGATAAGGTTATAATTGAGGTGCCATCCTTCGGGACACAGTATACCTGGAGGGTGCTTTATAAAAAAGATAACGCTGTTGCAACCAAAAGCAAGCTGTATCATTTTGCAACGGGCACCATACCTCCATACGCCGGAGATAGCACCAGGCTTAGGGTCAAAGCCAATACCGAAAAATACAAAGACGGGTATATACTAGTTGACGGCAGCAATAAGATATATGATATGAACGGCGCGCCGGTATGGTATTTGCCGGATACAGACCCGGTGCAATTGGAGGGTGATGCGAAAGTATCGCCATCAGGAACTATCACTTTTCTTGCCGGGAAAAATGCTTACGAAGTGAGCTATAGCGGCAAAGTTTTGTGGGATGCAAAAAACAAATGCGGCCTTAATGACCCGACGATAAATGACTTCGTTTTCCACCACGAATTCAGCAGGCTTGCCAATGGGCATTATATGGCTTTGCTTGCTCCAATAGTAGCTGATGATCCCTTGAAGGTAAATACGAGAAAAAAGTTTTTCCCTACAATGAGTGCCAGTACCCTTGTTGAGTTTGACCGCGATGGCAATAGTGTATGGTCCTGGGAGAGTTCGGCATACATGCAGGCATGCGACCTTCACTTTTTGAAGGAGCGGCATCCGAAACTGATCATAGACCTGCACGAAAATGCTTTTTACTTTGACGAAAAAGATAGTGTCATCTACCTCAGTATGTCAGGGGTGAGCAGGATCGTGAAAATAAAATACCCTTCGGGTAAAGTATTGGATGAATATGGGCGAAAGGTACCTGGTATTCGCTCTGATGATGAGGATTCGGCTGACAAAAGTATTTTAAAAATGGAGGAATTGCTTGTCAATCCGCTGTTTTACCACCAGCATTCCCTTTCACTTTCTGCCGATGGGTATTTGTGTGTGTTCAACAACAACAGCCTGCTTCCCGGCTTAAATCCGGAGCAGGTGCAGGGCAATTACCCGCAGGTATTAGCGCTGAAAGAAGCCGGCGATACACTGGCTAAGGAATGGGATTTTGATTGTAAAAACATTATTAAAGACAGGAAGCTGATGAGTGCCGGTAGCGCGGGCGGAAGCATCATTAGCCTTCCGGACAATTCTTTGTTTGTTTCTATGAGTACACCTTACGGGGATGTGTTTATTGTCGACTCCGGCAAGCATATCTTATGGCATGGGCTGTACGAAAAATACAATCCCGAAAAAAGCGATTGGGTAGAATGCGCCAAATACAGGGCGAGCATCATCAGCCGCAAGCAGTTGGAGCAAATGGTTTGGAGTGGCAATTAATCCGGGTGTTGCCCTGCTTCATTTGTTTCGCGAAAGGTGAAGTAGTGTTTTCTTTCTTTTCTTTTTTCTTCCCGAGGTACGAGCGATATACACGTGAGGGAATACTTGCGTTTATGTCTTTTGTTGTGTACACGAGTATAGTTCTGTCGTTCCTTATAATCACAGAAAAAGTGTGACTCAAGTAGAGGCTGCGTGTAGATGACCTTGCGCCTCAGGAAGAAAGTGAGGATGCCCGGGGAAGAAGTGCTATCGAATGAAAATCTCCCTTCTATCACTCGTTTTGACACCGTTTGCTTCATTTTACATGTGAAATACATCGAATGTTTAAAAAAATGTTCACAAAAATTTTGCATTTCGTGAAATGTGGCTTATTTTGCGTAGATAAAATATTAACTTAACGTTTATTCTCTTTTACATTACCTAGGACTCTAACAATTTTTATCATATATTAAACAACTACTAGAATGAAAAGATTCTACATTTCCCGCCTAATGATCCCTATCATTATCTTGCTGGGAGCCGTATCTGGCGCTAATGCGCAAACAAATTACACCACGCCCGGTGGTCCTTACTTCTATACCGTACCTGCAGGTATCACATCGGTTGGTTTGGATATGCAAGGCGCTTGCGGTGGTAATTCATCAAGCAGCAGTGGGGGCAAGGGTGCCCGGGTACAGGCCACTCTTGGCGGTCTTAGTGGTGGCCAGGTGTTGGTTATTTATGTAGGTGGCAAGGGTACTAATGACGTCGGCTACGGATCATCTTCAGCAGGCGGAGCATCCGGCGGAGGCAATGGCCAGGGCTACGGTGGCGGTGGTGGCGGCGCATCTGATGTGCGCACAAACAATACGGGCGCTACATATGCGAATGCTACCAGCCTTGCCAGCCGCGTGGTTATTGCCGGTGGTGGTGGTGGTGGTGGTGATGACTGTGGTACCACCACTGAGAAAGGTGGCGATGGCGGCCTTACCGGCGGCAACGGTACCTATTGCAGTGGCTCTTATTACAATTACTATTGCGGCGCAGGCGCTTCGACAGGCCCCGCTGCAAATGCAATATATGTTGGCGGCTCCTCCAGCTTAGGCGTAGGAAGCAACGGCAGTTCCGGTTATAACTATGGCGGCGGCGGCGGCGGCGGCTATTATGGCGGCGGCTCAGGTGCTTATGGCGGCGGCGGCGGCGGCTCATCTTATCCTAGTTCAGCAGGCACTTATTCGGGTGTTGCTGTTTCGTCTTTAGTAAATACTTCAGGGTATAATACTGTTACCAGCAGCACTGCCGGTAATGGTATCGTTACTATATATGGCCCTACGGCTTTTGTATCGCCCTCTGCGTTGGCATTTGGTGGTGTTACTGTAGGCACTACTTCTGTACCTCCTTCTTTCTTTACTATTACGGGCGCTTATATGCCAAGTGCAGGTACAATATCTGTAATGCCCCCTCCTAATTTTAATATTTCCCTGGATGGTATTAACTGGTATAGTGCATCAGGCGGCTCCGGCACTATCGCAGGCCCATTAGCTGTATCTTGGACTTCACTGACACAGATCACTACGGGCATTAATGTTTATGTGCAGTTTGCTCCTACGGCTACAATTCCTTATTCAGGCAATGTGGGTGTTTATGGCGGTGTACTCAGCACCACTACCAATGTGGCTGTGAGCGGTACAGGTGTTACTGCCTGTGCAGGTGCACCCGCGGTAGGCACATCTACGGTATCTCCGTCATCAGGCCAGTCTATCACTGTGTTCTCGCTCGGCCTCAGCCCTGCGCCTACAGCAGGCGGCCTTACTTACCAGTGGCAGTCAGCAACTTCTTCTTCAGGTCCATGGACAAATGTTCCAGGTGGCGTTACTGCTACTACCACTTATACCGGTATTACTGCTACTACTTATTTCCGTTGCATAGTTACCTGTGCGGCTACAGGGTCTTCTACTACCTACAGTGGTGGTTATGCTACCTTTGCCACTACCGCTGCTTCAAGTTGCTCGCCTACGGATGCAGGTAATATAAGTAGTGTTATCGGCGCCTATGTAGGCACTTCTGCTTACCCGCTTTCTATCACCGGCGCAGGCTCTACTTCTATCTACGATCCTACATTACCTAACTCCGGTATCAATACTGCAGGTTGTTATAATGATGAGAGTTCTACGGCGTATACCTGTACCTTCACCCCTGGCAATACTTATAGCACTACAATGGGCCCCGGCACTTCGGCGTCCAACATGGTAAGCTACCAGATATGGATAGATTTTAATAATGGTGGCGCTTTTGAGTCATCAGAGGTTGTAGGTGGTGTTGCCAATTACAGCGCATACAGCGCGGGTAGCAGGGCCGCACCCACCATCACTATACCATCAGGTATTCCATTTGGTGTGTACCGTATGCGCATCATTTGCGATTACAGTAACGGCAACGCGGCTGGCGCAAGTGCAGCATATCCTGCTTATCCTTCTATTCCTCCATGCCCCACTTCCACAGTGCAGTATGCTGATATCCGCGATTATAAAGTAACGATAGGCAACCCGCCTTGCAGCGGCACCCCTAATCCGGGTATAGTGGCATCGTCTGCTCTTGTAGGTTGTAATTCCATCAGTCCAAGCATCTTTAGCGTCGGCGCTACAGCCGGTTCAGGTATCGTATATACATGGCAGCAGAATACCGGCACCGGATTTACCACTGCTGGTAGTAGTACCACTTACTTTAATCCTACCATTACGTCTCCGGGTACCGTGTATACTATATCGTATCGTATGTTTGTAAACTGCGGTGCCAATTCTGCGTTTTCTCCGGCCATAACAGTCACGGTCAACCCTGCGCCAACAACAATTCTTGGCATACCATCGGCATGTACGGGCCTGTCTACAACACTTTCCTCTACCCCTGTAGGCGGCACCTGGGCAACGAGCGACCCTACTATCGCTACTGCTGGCAGCAGCACCGGTACCATCACGGGTGTTTCTCCCGGCACGGCTACTATTACTTATGCTGCGCCCCTTACGGGCTGTACCATTACTACCCCGGTTACTGTTAACCAGAACCCTACGCCTATAACGGGTACCCCTGTTGTGTGCCGCGGTTCGGTTACTACATTAAGCGATGGTGTTGGTGGTGGTTCATGGACCACGGGCGCATCGTTTGTGGCCACGGTTGATGCAGGCGGTAATGTTACCGGTGTTGCGTCATCTTTCGCTACTACATTGATCACATATACATTGCCTACCTCGTGCAAGGTAACCCAGGCATTTACAGTAAATGGCCTGCCTACACAGTATGTGGTTTCAGGAGGTGGTACTATATGTGCCGGTTCGACGAGCACTTATCACGTTAATTTAAGCCTTTCTACTCCGGGTGTCAATTACCAGTTGTTCTTATCAGGTTCTCCGGTAGGCACTCCCCTGGCAGGTACAGGCGGTTCTCTTGACTTTGGTGTGCAGAGCGCAGATGGTGTTTATACCGTGATCGCTACTAACACAACTACAGGCTGTACCAGTTCTATGATCAATTCTGCTACCATTTCCCACGCTGCGTTGCCGCTTCCTTACACAGTATCTGTGGCAGGTGGTGTGGGCAGCTATTGCGCAGGCGCAGGTGGCATACATATACTTACCGATGGTTCCCAGATAGGTGTCAATGACAGCTTATTCGAGAATGGCGTATTTGTAGCTCCTGTAGTAAGTGGTACAGGCGCAGGGCTTGATTTTGGCCCTCAGCCAGGTACAGCTACGTATACTGTGAAAGTAGTTAACGCAGCAGGTTGTGTAAACAATTACTTCGGCGCAGCTACGGTGCTTCAGAACCCACTGCCCCAGTTACATACTGTAACCGGCGGTGGCGGTTATTGCCTCGGTACAGTAGGCGATACCATTAGCCTTGACGGGTCTAATACAGGTGTCACCTATGCTCTTTATAATGGCGCTTCATACGTAACCACATTAGCAGGCACGGGCGCACACCTTAGCTTCGGTTACTATACTGCGCTGGGTACTTATTCAGTTATTGCTACCAATACAACAGGCTGTACGCAAACCATGCTGCGCAATGCGGTGGTTTTTTCAAGTACATTACCTAATGCTTACCCCCTCAGCAGCGACAGCAGCTATTGCTCCGGCACAGGCGGAAAGCATGTAGACCTTTTAGGTTCTGATGTAGGTACCAATTACCAGTTGTATTTAGGCTCTACTCCTGTAGGCTCAACTTTTCTAGGCAGTGGTTCTACAGTAGACTTCGGCGCGCAAACAGCCCCCGGCACCTACACAGTAGTAGCTTCCAACCTTACTACAGGCTGTATCGCCAGTATGCCGGGCAGCACTCACATTACTATCAGCGCATTACCGGCTGCACAAACCCTCACAGGTGGTGGCAGTTTCTGCGTGGGTGGTGCAGGCAGGCACATTACACTCCTTGGCTCTGTTCCGGGTGTAAGCTATACATTGTATACAGGTAGCACTCCGGTAAGCACGCTCACAGGTACAGGCAGCGCACTTGATTTTGGCCTTATAGCTACTACCGGCACGTACACTGCAACAGGTACTAACGTTACG
>CAIVKT010000537.1 GCA_903906615.1 uncultured Bacteroidota bacterium
CCCGCCTGCTGGAAGCAGGTAAAGAAGTGAGCCTGGAAATGGATACAAAGACCACCTTCCTCACCAACGACTCTATGCAATACAATGTAGTGGCAGAGATACCCGGCACCGACCCTAAACTACAGGACGAGCTGGTAATACTCGGCGGCCACTTCGATAGCTGGCACGGCGCCACCGGCACTACCGACAATGGCGCAGGCAGCGGCGTGGTAATGGAAGCGGTACGCATACTTAAAACAATAGGCATCAAACCACGCCGCACCATTCGCGTAATACTCTGGAGCGGCGAAGAGCAGGGCCTCCTCGGTTCGCGCGGCTATGTGAAGAACCACTATGCCGACCGCCTGACCATGCAACTAAAGCCCGGACACGAAAAAGTATCGGCCTACTTCAACCTGGATAATGGCGCGGGCAAGATACGCGGCATTTTCGCGCAAGGTAATGACGAGATCAAGCCTATATTTGAAGCATGGCTCGCACCATTCTCTGATCTCGGGGCCAGCACAGTGACCACCCGCAACACCGGCTCTACCGATCATATAGCATTTGATGAAGTGGGCATACCCGGCTTCCAGTTCATACAGGACGGCCTGGAATACGGCACCCGCACCCACCACACCAACATGGACTCCTACGACCGCCTCAGCGCCAACGACCTCATGCAGGCCTCCATCATCATGGCAGCCTTCGTTTACGATGCCGCCCAGCGCGATGAAATGCTCCCCCGCAAGCCATTACCAAAAGTGAATCCGGCGGCGAATAGCTGGTTGAGGTAATTTGTAATCTTCAGGACAATCATAAAATATCCCGCAAAATGAACGCATTTACAATAACAGACGATGATATTCAATCTTGTAGAAATAATATTGAACTCTTTAAATCATTTCGCTTAAAAAAAATGACTCACGATAATTTGGTTGAATTATCCAGAGTATGTTATTGGCTGTGCGGTAAAATACCGCTAACATCAATTCAAATAAATGTTCCTTATATTTTAAGAGGTAGAACAAATGAGAAGGGAGAGATTTTCCATTCGGAAAGTCAAATATCTGAAATTAGAGAAGATCTTTTTAAAATAAAACTTGGTCGTTTTAATTGCCCAGAAGAATCCATATTTTATGGCTCCATGCCAAATGAAATTGGCCCAGAGCATTTGATTGGCAGTGTTGTTAGAGAATGTTGCAAAGATTTTTTTCTAAACACAGCCCTCCCGTGCAAATATGTAACAATAGGAAGATGGCATTTAAAATCTAATTTCCAAGTTCTTAATTTATGTAATGACGAAAATACATTAAGTGCTAATCCTATTTTAAAACAATTAGTACAAAAATTCATAAACCACATTAGTGAAAATTTTCAAAAAAATACAGCACAATTGTTACTTGAGTTTTGGACATACTTATCTGAACTTGCAGGTAATAAATTTGAAAATGAGAGCGATCATTTTTTAACAACAATATTTTTTCATGCAGTAATACTTCATAAACAACAATCTTCCCAACCAAACATTAATGGAATATTATTCCCTAGCACTACGACCGAAAATCAAGGGCTTAATATTGCTTTATTACCAGAATCAGTCAATAAATATCTAACATTAAATAGCGTATTCATGGAAAAAGTGACGCGATGTAAAAATGAATTGCACAGTTATAATATAGTTCCATGCTCTTCAGAATCGATGTGTACAAACGGTATATTTAAGTTAGAGTGTACTCTTTAGCATTTATCAAAATAAAAAAACGCAAATGTCGTGGAAAGCAATTTTTACATCAAAAGAAACAAAGCAAAAACAATTTGATCAAACCCTTACCAATTTTATTTACGATTGCGAGAATTCATTTTTCGTGAATGGTAAATTAATGTTGAACAATGATCTAAAAATATTCCTTGTAGGTTGGTTACTAAGCATGAATCCGAATGAAACCAAAATACGAAATAAGATTGTAGCGCTTTTTACTTCCATGTACAGAATTACGAATGACAATTTAAGGGAGTATTCTACTAAGTTTGATATTAATGCGTCTGTCGACTCATTCAATGCTTTACATATGGAAGGTAAAATTGCTTTTGTACTTCTTATACATTGTATGCTATATATAGAAAGTCCAACCATTCCTCAAACAGTTGCTATGGCAATTAACTTGTTTAGTTACATTAATATTGATTATACCTTTTATAAAAAAATTGTCGAAGAATTTAAAAGAGAAAATCACTATCCAGAAATTAATTTCATATTTGAAGTGAAATTGTAAAGTGCCTACGCCGCCGATAACCGCTTCCTCGTATTCATCACGCTAGCATCTTTCAGGTGCGAGTTAAGTGGCGATACCAATTTATACGTCTTATTAAACAGCTCCTGCGAAACTTTAAATCGCTCAGCTAATTTGCGGATCACATCTTTTGATAAGCCCCGGCGGTAATTGATAATATCGGAGAACAGGCTCTTGCTTATACCCAGCATAGCAGCCATATCCACAGATTTAAGCTGGTTTTCCTCCATCAGGTAGTGAAGTATCTCTATCGGGTTAGCTTCAGCAAAGGTATTGTGCGCCTCATCCCAGTTTTCTATCAACAGGGTAAGCAACTCGATCGCATCCTTCTCGTCTTTGCTTTTTGTTTTAAGCACCACTAATTCTTCCAGCATATCACAATAGTCGGCATACTGTTTCTTGGTCTTTATTACTTTATATGGCAACGCATTCATAGCTTATCGTTTTAATGGTCACTTACTGTATATTGTTTACTATCGTTACATAGCTTGGTATATTCTGCATGAGTACCGATCCAGCAAATAAAAAGGTGTACCTCTTTTTCTCCAAAAACATAATGGCAGATCATCCTGTAATTATTTCCGCCAACATTAAACACCACCCTATCCGATCCATTGCCCAATAAGTCGGCATGAGAAAAGGTATCAATAATATCTTGCGAAGTATTCCAGTCCGCACTCTTTAATACAGACTGCCATAATCCCAAGGCTATCCTGCTGCCCGCATGGTGGCTGCTGTAATTCTCAATAGTTGCCTTTTTGATCAAATGAACCTTCATCCAACAAAAAATAAAATTAAATAAAAATA
>CAIVKT010000538.1 GCA_903906615.1 uncultured Bacteroidota bacterium
ACGAATGCCGTGACGGTGGAAACCACTACGGTGGTTGGACATTTGGACGAAGCCCGGGAGCAGATTGCAGGGATGTAAGGTCAGAATTATAAGCATCATTAATAACCGTGCTGTCGTTGATGCCGTGGCGTAGCTCCAGTCGCATAGACACCTGTTGCAGAGTGGCCATGCGGGCTTTAATGTCTTTGTGGCCTATGCCCATCATCAGCATCACGCACCAGCAATGTATGGCGTTCTCTACAGAGGCATCATCGCTGAAGGGTATGGTAATGCTGATCTCTTTGCCTTTGTATAGCGCAGATATATTTGTCTTGCCATTAACTGCATTGATCTGTGATACACGCAGGGTAGCCTCATTCTTGCGCGACCAGGTGAATAGCTCCAGCGGCTCTTCGTTGCGGCTGTTGCGCACCTGGCTCATGTATTGGCCTATGCACTCATTAAGCCCTGTATGGTCGTAGCAATAGACCAACTGGCGGGCATGGCGAAAGAGTATGAGTTTCTCGTTTATCTTTTGGCGGGCATTCATAAAGCCCTCGCTGTGCGCCTCGCCTATGTTGGTGAATACACCGATGGTGGGGTGTATAATGCGCTCCAGCTTCTCCATCTCGCCGGGCTGCGATATGCCGGCTTCCAGTATAGCGAGCTGGTGTTCCGCATTCATAGGCCATACCGATAACGGCACACCCACTTGCGAGTTGTAGCTTTTGGGGCTGCGTATAATATTATAGTCGCTGCTGAGCAATTGATACAGCCACTCCTTTACAATGGTCTTGCCATTGCTGCCGGTGATGCCAATTACTGGTATATTGAATTGCTTGCGGTGCGCTGCGGCTATTTGCTGCAATGCGTCCAATGTATCTTTTACCAGTATGATGTTACTGTCTGCCAGCGATGCGGTTTCAACGGGCCGGGATACCAGGAAGTTGCGTACGCCTTTTTGCCAGGCATCCTGCAGATAAGCATGGCCATCGCGCAGTGGTGTTTTCAGGGCAATGAACATAGCCGTGGCGGGATGTTCTATGTTGCGGCTATCTATATCCAGGTCCCTGATGGGTATACTGTTGTTTGTTTCGGCCAGCCAGGTGCCATTGCTCCAAATTCGTAATTGCCCTATAGTATTCATAAGCGAATTGCAAATGTAAGCCTTGCGGAGATAGGTTGATAAGTTGATGTTGATAAGTTGTCGTTCGTCCCGATAGCTATAGGGATCACGATGGCGGGTTTGCATTTATCCCTCTAAAATCACCCATTGTAATCGTTTTTGCGGATGTATATTTGCAAAATATTAATCAAAACGTTTTATGAAACAATTCTTTAAGATATTTTTCGCTTCGCTGCTGGCGATGATCGTGATGGGCTTTATCTTCTTTGGCTTTATTATAGCCGGGATAGTGGGGTTATCAAAATCGGTGGTGGATAAGGCCGAGAAGAAAACAGACGGCAATGTACTGGTCATAGACCTTGCCAAAACGATACATGAGCAGGGCGCGACCAACTCGTTCGCTTTTTTTGACAAAAGCAGCGCCTACCAGGCCGGCATCTATGATATTATGAAGGGCATTAGTAGCGCCAAAACGGATGCTAATATTAAGGGCATACTCATCAAGGCTGCGCCATCGCCTAATGGCTGGGCTACCTTGCAGCAGCTGAGGATGGCATTGCAGGATTTTAAAACCTCCGGCAAATTCATTTACGCATATGGCGAGGATATAACACAGGGCGCATATTTTGCTTCTTCGGTATCAGACAGCATATACCTGAACCCGGCAGGCGGAATAGACCTGAAGGGCTTTGCTACCGTGCTGGCCTTCTTTAAAGGCACACTGGAGAAACTGGAAGTGCAGCCGGAGATATTCTATGCGGGTAAATTCAAAAGCGCCACAGAGCCATTCCGTGCTGAGAAGATAAGCGACCCTAACAGGTTGCAGATACAGGCTTTTCAGAATGGTATGTGGAATGAGTTCCTGGCAGCAGCTGCGCAGTATACCCATGCTGATAAGGCTACGATCAACGACTGGGCGGTAAATGGTACGATACAATTTCCGGGCGATGCGCTGAAACACAATATGGTAGCTGGTTTGCTGTATTGGGATGAAGTGGAGAAACGCATAAAAGCAAAGACGGGGCAGAAGGAAAGCGAAGAGATCAAGTATGTGAGCATCAATGATTATAGCAGTAATGCCAAAGAGGGTAAGGAAGAAGATAAGGTATCTAATAATCGTATAGCTGTGATATTTGCCGATGGTGATATAGTAGATGGCGAGCAGAACAATGACCGTGAAATAGCCTCTCGTACAATATGTGAGCAGATACGCAAGGTGGCCAAGAACGACAAGATAAAAGCTGTGGTGCTGCGTGTGAACTCGCCGGGCGGCAGCGCGCTGGCATCGGACGTGATATTGCGTGAGCTGGTATTGCTGAAACAGAAGAAACACCTTATAGTATCTATGGGCGACTATGCTGCATCGGGCGGGTACTACATATCGAGCATGGCGGATAGCATTTTTGCATTGCCGAATACTATTACGGGCAGCATAGGTGTGTTCAGTATGCTGTACAGCACCGATAAGCTGATGAAAGACAAGCTGGGTGTGACATTTGATGAGGTGAAGAACGCACCATATGCCGATGTGCCTACCACGGCACGCCCGCTTACCGCACTGGAAGGACAGCGTATGCAGAACGAAGTAGATACTATCTACGCACTGTTTAAAGGCCATGTGGCAGAAGGGAGGAAGCTATCCCTTGCTGATGTGGACAGCATAGCCCAGGGCCGCGTATGGACGGGTACAGACGCAAAAGAAAAGGGCCTGGTAGATGCACTGGGTGGGCTGGACAGGGCCATAGCCAGCGCAGTAGCCATGGCCAAGGTGAAGGACTACAAAGTGGTAACTTACCCCGAGCCTGATGATAAGCTGAACAGCCTGATGCGCAAATTTCATATGAACATGAGCGCCAGCGCTATGGTAAAGGAAAGCATCAAAGAACAGACAGGTGAGGCATACGAATGGTATGAGCAACTGCAAAGCCTGAGCAAAATGAACAATAAAGCAATGATGGCTATGCCGTTTGTGATGAAGGTGAAGTAAACCCCCTACCCCTAAAGGGGCTTTCCCTTATTTTTATCTATTGAGCCGGCAGAATATTTTTCTGTCGGTTTTTTGTCGGCACTAAATATTTTCTAATGTAAGGATAAGCCCCTTTAGTGGTTTGGGGTTATATTTGCACATGCAGAGGCCGGTAATATTGATAACTAATGATGATGGCATCACCTCGCCGGGGATAAGGGCGCTGGTTGAGGCGGTAAAGGACCTGGGCGAGGTAATAGTGGTAGCGCCCGACAGCCCGCAGTCGGGTATGGGGCATGCGATAACTATTGGTGACCCGTTGCGGCTGGATAAAGTAGATGTGTTTGAGGGCATAGCATCGTGGCAATGCAGCGGCACACCTGCCGATTGTGTGAAGCTGGCACGCGACAAGATACTGCACCGCAAGCCTGATCTGTGCCTCAGCGGCATCAATCACGGCGCTAATCATTCTATAAATGTTATTTATTCAGGTACTATGAGCGCTGCTATGGAAGCGGCTATAGAGGGTATACCCTCTATGGGCGTATCGCTACTGGATCATAGATTTGATGCAGATTTTACGGTGGCGAAAAGTGTGGTGCATGACCTGGCCATACGCTTGCTGGCCGGCGGCCTGCCGGAGCATATACTGCTGAATGTGAACATTCCCATAGCTACGCCCGATACTTTTAAAGGCATGAAGATATGCAGGCAGGCCCACGCAAAATGGGCGGAAGAATTTGACCACCGCACAGACCCGCGTGGAAAAGACTACTACTGGATGACAGGCAAGTTCATGAACATGGACAAAGAGCCGGGTACAGATGTGGATGCGCTGAAAGCAGGCTATGCTTCTATAGTGCCTATACGCATAGACTTTACGGATACAAAGATGAAGGAATGGCTGGAAAGGGAATGGAAGTTTTAACTAAAACCCCAAACCCCTAAAGGGGCTTCCCCTCA
>CAIVKT010000539.1 GCA_903906615.1 uncultured Bacteroidota bacterium
ATTATACACTAGCTTACTATACTTGCCCAATTACTCACTGAAAACAGCTAGACTAATGGAAAAGCGGCAAAATTCGATTTATCCAAATGTTCAAAAGCAAAAAATTATTTAAGAAATTAAAACAAATTTCATTATTTTTTCATTCGCAATATGTTTGCGCTCTTCACAAATTTAATGATTTTCACACGGTCTGGCATTTTACGTGTTGAAATAATATAAATAAGTTATATCAAATGGAAAGTACGCGTATCATTTCCAGCATATCACCTTTGATCATACCATCGCCCTTGATCACTTGCGAAAATGGGGTAAAGGTGATCTCATTATTCACCACCCCGGCCATGAATTGTGTTTTACCGCTAAGTAATGCGTTTACGGCAGCATACCCCAGGCGGCTGGCTAATACACGGTCGGCATAAGATGGGGAGCCACCCCGCTGGATGTGTCCCAAAACACATAACCGGATGTCCATCTCGGGAAATTGCTGGGAAATTCCAGACCGCAGGTCATGTGCATTGCCGAAGTGTTCTCCTTCTGCTACCACTATAATGTGTACATTCTTTTTTCTTCTTTCATCATTGCCGATCCGCTCCAGTACCTCGGCAATATTGGTCGCCTGCTCGGGTATCAGTATGTCTTCTGCGCCACAGGCCAGTCCGCTGTTCAGCGCTATGTAGCCCGCATCCCTGCCCATTACTTCCACTATAAAAAGCCTGCTGTGTGCGTCTGCCGTGTCACGTATCTTATCTATGGCTTCAACGGCTGTATTCACTGCGGTGTCAAACCCAATGGTGAAGTCTGTGCCATTGATGTCTTTGTCTATCGTACACGGTATCCCGATCGCGGGCATATTGTGCTGTTCAAAAAATTGCACGGCACCTTTGAAGGTGCCATCGCCGCCTATAAGTACCATCGCTTCTATGCTATGGCTTTGTAATTGTTCATAAGCCTTGCGCATTCCTTCAGTGGTCCTGAATTCCTTGCTGCGGGCGGTTTTCAGGATGGTGCCACCTCTTTGTATGATATTGGCTACATCAGTTGTTTTCATTTTAAAAATATCGCCTTCTATCATTCCCTGGTAGCCCCTGCGTATGCCATAGATGTCTATGCCATTGTATACACCTGTGCGCACTACTGCCCTTATAGCAGCATTCATACCGGGGCTGTCGCCGCCGGATGTCATTACGCCGATGTTGGTTATTTTGCCCATAATTCAAATTCTCCTCAAAGTTAGGAAAATGACAACTACTCTTTTGGTGCTAATGATCAGTAACAATTAGATAAAGACCTTGCCACTAAGGAATATAAAAATGTATTTTCGCAAATAATGATCATCCTGCATAAAATAATTCCCATCTTGTTTTGCGCCCTTGCATTGGCCCCGGCGCAGTCTGTAGCCCAGGGTAAGTGGGCCTCGCCCGAGAGCGGGGAAATGTACAGTCAGGCACAGGAGTATATGGCAATGAAGAATTATCACGAAGCTGCTATTGCATACAAACATCTGCTGTTGCGGGAGCCGGGCAACGCCAGAGTATATGAGGCATTGGGCAAGGCGCAGCACCTGGAAGGAAACGATAAAGACGCGGAAGAAACATTACTTGCCTCTCCTGCAAACGCAGCCCGGGATGCCGGATATTTTGAGCTCCTCGCTGTAGTGCAGGCCGCACAAAATAAAACAAAGGAAGCACGTGCATCAATAAAAAAAGGCTACGCACTCTTTCCTGGTTCCGGCATGTTGTATGACGAAGCTGCAAAGATCGCGGAGCAGGGGAGTGATACCGGGAATGCCCTGCAGTATTGGTTATCAGGTATTGAAGCTGATCCTGTATATGCGCCATCATACTATAGTGCGGCATGTGCATACCTTCGTTCCGGCGATGTGTTTTGGGGGTTAATATACGGAGAGATGTACCTGGATATGCAGCACGATACACTATTAGATGACGGGCTCAAAATGCTATTGTTCGATGGTTATAAAAAGATGTCCGACAACAGTGCAAATTCATTCCGGGCGAAAAATGCCAAAACAAAAAAGCAGCCTGCCGCACATGATTTTAAGGAACAGGTGAGCGCCACCTACGCACCTTTATTTGCAGTGATGATAGACGGTAATAATGCCGAGAACCTCACCATGCTGCGTACCCGTTTTCTTATTGACTGGTTCCCCGCAAACGATCAGAAATATCCCTGCTCGTTATTTCGTTACCTCGATGGCCTGGTGCGCAATGGTTACTTTGATATTTATAACGAATGGCTCTTCGGCAAGGCCGGAAATATAAATGAGTACAATGCCTGGAACACTTTTCATGAAGGGGCAATAGCCCGTTTCCTGCAATGGAAAGCCGCTCACCCCCTGGTGCCTGTAAAGGCTGATTTTTATAACGATAAAAGCCCGGTAAAGTGAATTGTAGACCATCAGCCATCCCCTGTTTTTTCTTTACCAATTGTTAATGCACTCCATGTTTTTGCAGGTATGGCTGTTTATTTTGGATTGTTGGCGTTTTATATTTGTCTGCCTTGTGCTATCTCACTTATTTACCTAATATCCACCTTTATGCCAACCGGCAAACAATAAAAGTTAAAATATGCAGTTTAGTTCGGATAAGGAGCTAAAAAGGCTATTTTTGCTCTTCATTCATACATATTCTCATATTATACCATGAGTTGCAATATAAAAAACTTAATGCCGGGATCGGTAAAAGTACTGCTACTGTCGGTTTTGTTGTCGTACAGCTATTCTGTGCTTGCCCAGCAAAGCGCGGATAAGATAATAGCTGTTGTAGGCAAAAACCGCATTATCCTCCAGTCTGAGCTGGAAATAGACCTTTTGCAGGCCAAACAGCAGAACCCTACCCTCAATGACAGTATGAAATGCTACATACTGCAACAAAAGATATTGCAAAAAATGCTGCTGGAGCAGGCTGAACGAGACAGCGTAATGGTGAATGACGAAGATGTGGAAGGACAGATAGATAACAGGCTCCGCTACTTTGTGCAGCTCTATGGCTCTAAAGAAAAGTTGGAGCAGATGTCGGGCAAGACAATATACCAGATCAAGGAAGAGAACAGGGAACTGATCAGGGACCAGATGGTATCTGAGAAATTACAAGGCACTATATTGGAGAATGTAAAGATATCGCCTGCCGAGGTAGATGCTTTCTTTAATAAGATACCCGTGGATAGCTTACCGTTCTTCCCGGCTACTGTAGAAGTAGGGCAGATAGTGATAGACCCGCCGGTGAGCAAGGAAATGAATGACTACGCCTACCAGCGTTTGGAAGGTATACGCAAGCAGATAGTAGACGGCACCATTTCTTTTGAACATGCAGCAGCGATAAATAGTGACGACCCCGGCAGCCGGGATAATGGTGGCAGGTATGATGGTGTTACCCGCAACGGCTCCTGGGCGCCAGAGTTTGTAGCAGCTACCTTCAAGTTGCAGAATGGCGATATATCGCCGATCATTAAAACAAAATTCGGCTATCATATTATACAGATGATACAGCGCAAGGGTGATGAGGCCGATATCAGGCATATACTGATCAAACCCGAAGTAACATCAATAGATATACAAACCGCCCTTACCCGCCTCGATAGCATCCGCAACCTGGTGGTGACCGGCAAAATGACTTTCCCCGAAGCCGTAGGCAGGTACTCGACAGATGAAGCTGCAAAGCGCACAGGCGGTATGATCGCCGACCCCAACACCGGCAACACATCGCTCGATATGACCAAACTGGATGGCGCCATGGTGCTTATGCTGGACACTATGAAGCAGGGCGATTATTCTGCACCCCATATTTTTCTTACAGATGCGCATGATAAGTCGTGCCGCATTGTATACCTGCGAACCCGCACTACGCCGCACAAGGCCAATCTCAGGGACGATTACAGCAGGCTGCAAGAAGTAGCGCTGGTGCAGAAAAAAACACAGAAGATGGACCAGTGGGTGAAATCAAAACTACCTACCTTCTACCTGTGGATAGCCCCCGAATACAGGGATTGCAACAGTATGAAGAACTGGTATGCGCATGGCGATAGTAATGAATAATATCTTGCTTACTTAAAGGAAAAAGATACTTGAAAAAGGGGCCGAAACGGCTCCTTTTTTTTATCTTCTTGAAGCCCTGTGATGGATTTTGTTCATCGGG
>CAIVKT010000540.1 GCA_903906615.1 uncultured Bacteroidota bacterium
GTAGCCCGTCTTTTGTAAAGCAGGTTCTGTCAATAGCCTGTATGGCGCTTTCACCTGTCTCCACTTCTTTCAGGTACTGGGGTATGCCGCCCATTACCATATAGAGTTGCAATACCTGGTATTTATCAAGATTGACCTTCCTTGCCCGCAAAAATGCTTCTGTTTCGCTGAGTGTGAAGGGAAGCAGCCTTATCCGCCGGGTTACCCGGTTATGTAATCCGCCCCTGTTGTTAATTACTTTTTGCACCATCCATGCCGCTGCCGAACCACAAATAATAACCACAAGATTGTTTTGCCGCGAGGCCCATGTATTCCAGAAGTTTTCGAATG
This sequence comes from uncultured Bacteroidota bacterium, assembly GCA_903906615.1. GTDB lineage: Bacteria > Bacteroidota > Bacteroidia > Chitinophagales > Chitinophagaceae > Nemorincola. Next base: position 331 of record CAIVKT010000540.1, read on the forward strand.
CCTGCATAAAGCCGGAACGCGGAGTATTCATCCAAGGGAACTCATCAATAAATATCACTCTTCTTTGTTTCTTTATCAGCGGAGTAAGGTGCTTTATGAGCATCTCGAAGGCCTCTATCCAACTTGTTGGTTCTACGGTATTTTTCTTGCCGGTAGCTTTAGATAGAGCTACACCAAAATGTTCTAATTGCTGCTCTAGTGTGGCATTGTGCGCGCCTGAGCATTCAAAAGCTATTTGCTTCTGATAGACATTGCGTATCAGGTAAGTTTTGCCTACTCTCCTGCGGCCATAAACGGCTACCAGCTCAGGATCGCCTGATCTTTCGATCTTCGACAATAAGATCTTTTCATCTTTCCGTCCAATGATATTCGCCATCTCTTCTCTTTTTTATATCTCGCCAAATGTACATAAAAATGAATGGTTTTGGCGAATTATACGTTCCTTTTATTTTTACTGAACACACCAGTAATCATTTTTTTCACAAAATTATGTCATCTTATATCTCGCCAAATGTGCCTATATTTTTATAGTTTTGGCGAAATATAAACTTATACTCGTTGTTGTATTAATAGCGGCTGCACTCCCGGTAGTTGTTCAAAGATGGCGGCGCACGGATAAAGTATCTAACCATTATTTATTACTACCAAAGCCTGGTTATCTTTACCTCAGCTTAAAGCCTCAAAATATCATTATGGAAGAAAGATCAGTAAAAGACAGCAACGGCAATATTTTAAAAGACGGAGACTCTGTAATACTCATCAAAAGCCTGCCTGTAAAAGGCACTGCTATCACCTTAAAGAAGGGCCTCAAGATAAAAGGTATCCGTCTCACAGATGATGATAACGAAGTGGACTGCCGAGCCGAAGGTACAAGGGTAGTGTTAAAGACCGAGTTTCTAAAGAAGGGATAATAAGCGACTATCTACTATCTACTATCTACTTATACTCATCTATTTTCCTGTACAATGTGGCTATGCCTATGTTCAGCAGCCTGGCAGCCTCGGCCTTATTGCCATTTGTATATGCCAGTACTTTCTGTATGTGTTGTTTTTCCATTGTAGCCATATCCATAGCTTGTGAGTCCTGGTGCATTACAGCATTTTGCAGCTCGTAGGGGAGGTTGGTCAATGTAAGATGCTCACTGTCTTCCAGTATCACGGCACGCTCTATTACATTCTTTAGTTCGCGTACATTGCCGGGCCAGTTATATGTCTGCAGGCAGTGCAGTGCATCCTTCTGTATTGTCCTTATCTTTTTGTTGGTTTTGTCGGCATACAAGGTCAGGTATTGCGTAGCAATGGTAGCAATATCCTGAACCCGCTCCCGCAGCGAGGGTAGGGTGATCCCAAACACCGCTATGCGGTAATACAGGTCGCTCCTGAAGTGACCATCGGCTATCTCCTTTTGCAGATCTCTGTTGGTGGCTGCTATAAGGCGCACATTGGCTGTGCGCTCCGTGGCATCACCTACGCGGTAGTAAGTGCCGGCTTCTAAAAAGCGCAGTAACTTGGGTTGCAACTCAACGGGCAGCTCGCCTATCTCATCCAGGAATAGTGTACCGCCCCGCGCTTCTTCCACCAGCCCCTTCTTATCTTTCGCAGCCCCTGTAAAAGCCCCTGCTTTATGACCGAAGAGCTCACTCTCCATAATATCCTTGCTCAACGCACTGCAGTTAAAAGCCACAAATGGCTGCATGCTCCGGCTGCTGTTGTAGTGTATGGCGTTGGCAAATACCTCCTTGCCTGTACCAGTCTCCCCGGTCAGCAGCACAGGTGTATCAGATGGGGCTACTTTCTTAGCCAGGTTTATAGCCGCTGCTATAGCCGGGCTGTCGCCTGTTATAGACCCGAAGCCGTGTTTCGTTTGCAACTGTCCTTCCAGCAGCGCCACCTTCTTTTGAAGTGTCACTTTTTCCACAGCCCTGCTCAGCAATGGTATGATCTTATCATTGTCATCACCCTTCACCAGGTAGTCGAGCGCACCGTTCTTCATGGCTTGTATGCCATCCGGTATGTTGCCATATGCCGTCAGCAGTATCACCTCTGTACAAGGGTATTTATCTTTCAGTCTGCGCACGGTATCTACACCGTTGCCATCAGGCAGCTTCACGTCGCACAGCACCACATCTATCTCCTGTGCGGCTATCAGTTGCATACCATGCGCAATATCCGCAGCATCATAGACCGCATAACCCTCCAGGGAAATTATGCGCTTCAGCAAGCTCCTCAGCTTTTCTTCATCGTCTATGATCAGTACGCTGTATTTCATAAAGCAAAGATAATGCGGCCATTCATTTAAAGAGGCGATGGTTGCCCATCGCCTCTGCTCTTTTATAGTTATTAATATTACCAGCCCAGCAGGTAAGCAAATATCAATGGTGCTACTATGGTAGCATCGCTTTCTACTATGAACTTCGGGGTGTCTATATCCAGCTTGCCCCAGGTGATCTTCTCATTAGGTACAGCGCCGCTGTAAGAGCCATAAGATGTAGTGCTGTCGCTGATCTGGCAGAAGTAGCTCCAGAAAGGCACATCATGCCACTCCAGGTCCTGGTACATCATAGGCACTACGCATATCGGGAAGTCGCCGGCTATCCCACCACCTATCTGGAAGAAGCCTACACCTTTGCCCGATGAGTTGGCGCGATACCACTCCGTGAGCCACATCATATATTCTATGCCGCTCTTCATGGTGCTTGGTTTCAGTTCGCCCTTGATGCAGTAAGAGGCAAAGATGTTGCCCATAGTGCTGTCTTCCCAGCCCGGTACTATGATCGGTATGTTGCGCTCAGCGGCAGCTATCATCCAGCTATGCTTGGGGTCTATTTCGTAGTCACCCTTCATCACCTCGCTCAGCAGCAGCTTATACATATACTCATGCGGCAAGTAGCGCTCACCTTTTTCTTCAGCGTCCTTCCATATCTTGTAGATGTGGCGTTGTATACGGCGGAAAGCTTCTTCCTCGGGTATGCACGTATCTGTAACGCGGTTGTATCCCTTCTCCAGCAGTTCATATTCTTCTTTTGGGGTCAGGTCGCGATAGTTGGGTACACGCTTGTAGTGTGTATGTGCTACCAGGTTCATGATGTCCTCTTCCAGGTTAGCGCCCGTGCAACTGATGATGTCCACCTTGCCTGCGCGTATCATTTCTGCGAATGATATGCCCAGTTCGGCAGTGCTCATAGCGCCTGCCAGCGATACCAGCATCTTGCCACCTTCCTGCAGGTGTGTTTCATATCCCTTTGCAGCATCTACCAGCGCAGCAGCATTGAAGTGGCGATAGTGGTGCGTTATAAATTGCGATATTGGTCCTTTACTCATTTTGTATGTGTTTTTTGAATTTTATATTGTGGCTAATTTTTGAATAAATTGGTTAAAGCTATTGTTGTGGACAGATATAGCTTCTAGCTGCGTCTTGCTTTTTATCTCTTTACATATTTTGTGATAATACTTTTCTTTCTTGTTATTGCAATCTAATGTAAAGCCCTTTTTAGTCAATTCCTGGTTGAGTGTTTCGCAGCAGTTAAGCGTTTTCGTCTTGCGGTTGTCAGCAAAGTAAATGGGCAATAACCAGCATTCTATGGAATCATAACTGATAGCGAAAATTATTTTTTGGTTATATTGTGCATATAGGTCCACTCCGATCTTTTCAATGATTACTGCTTTTGTTTTTTGCACTATCTCATCGCCTGAAATATCACTGCCACCTTCACGTTTTTGAACACCATATTCTTCGCAAACATCAGTATCTAATTGTATAATTACAAAATCATAAACCTGCAACGCAATGGCCATGTCTGTAGACTTGCAATATTCCAAAACCCTTACCCAACCTCCAAAATGAGCGATCTCATCTGTAGCATCAGTATTGGGTTGTACAGGACGTGTGTCTATATTCGGTGAAAAGTACCGTGCCAGTATATTCCTGATCACTACCTGGTCCGTCGGGCCTTCTGTAATTAATCCGAATGTCATGACCATTAAAAATTATCAGGTAAGCCGCCAAGCAATCCCTTCGTCCACATTTCCGATAGTTTCATCTGCGTTGAAACTTTAGGTTTTTCGAAAATTCTTGTTACTATCGTATGTCCGTCAATATTTCGTCTTACAACAAATAAGCGTTGTTCGGGATCATTCAGGTCCAGCCCGTCAAGCGTAGCCGGGTTATGCGTTGTCATTAATACTTGTTTATCATTTTTCTTAGACAGTTCTACCAGCATATTTATCAACTTAGCGCATAACTTAGGATTGAAGGATGCTTCGATATTATCAATAGCGAAAAACTGAGGTGTCTTTTTACTCGAAAACAAAACAATATAAAACAGCAGAAACAAAAAACCTTCATTTGCGCTGCGTTGGTCTAAGTTTTTAAGGTCTGAATTAATGAAGCGATCTTTAATGGCAATCTTATATTCATTCGACATTAGTTCATTAGGAATAGAAAA
>CAIVKT010000541.1 GCA_903906615.1 uncultured Bacteroidota bacterium
ATCTTTCATGGTGGCAGGAATTTCAGATAACAAAAAAGCCCAGCATTGCTGCTGAGCTTTTCTAAGTCGGGGAGACAGGATTCGAACCTGCGACCCCCTGGTCCCAAACCAGGTGCGCTACCGGCCTGCGCTACTCCCCGATCAATCTTCAAACATCTTCTGCGGTGAAGGAGGGATTCGAACCCTCGGTACGCTTTTACAGCGTACGCCAGTTTAGCAAACTAGTGGATTCGGCCTCTCTCCCACCTCACCTTTAACCGGCATGTAAACCTGCGCTTACATTGTATATTGTTTTAAGGGACTGCAAAGGTAATTTAAAATGTGCAAATGTGCAAATGAAAAATGCACGAACCTTCATATTTTTTAGCCTAATGTAGTGATTGATGATTAGCCGATTTGATTATTAGCCGACTAGCTGATGTCCTATTTTAGGTGATTAGCCGATTTGATTATTAACTAATGCTCGTAATTTACATCACATTAAATCACATCCACCACATTACCACACATTAAATCACATTCCCTTTAAATAGCCGCAAGCTGCACCTTCTGCTGTATCTCCATCAGGTTCTCTTTGTACTCTGTATCGGTCTCCATCAGGTTCTCCACTGTTTGGCAGGAGTGTATGACGGTGGTATGGTCAAATCCGCCGAAGTGGTCGCCAATGGTCTTGAGCGATTGCTTGGTGAATTTTTTGGCAAAGTACATGGTTATCTGGCGGGCAAGCACCACCTCACGCTTGCGCGTCTTCGTGAGCAGTCGCTCATAGGCCACATGATAATAGTCGCACACCAGTTTCTGTATGTTCTCTATCGTCATTTCCCTTGCGGCAGTCTTCACAAAGTTCTTCATCACGCGCTTGGCCAGGTCCAGGTCTATCTCTTTTTTATTGAGGGTAGCCTGTGCAAAGAGGGCTATCAATGCGCCTTCCAGCTCGCGTACATTGCTTTGTATGTTGTAGGCCACGTAGCGCACCACTTCTTCTGATATTTCCAGCCCTTCCTGCTTCATCTTCACATGCAGGATGGCCTGGCGTGTTTCAAAATCGGGTGCCTGTATATCGGCATTCAGTCCCCAGCGGAAACGGCTGAGCAAACGCTCCTGCATTCCTTCCATATCGCGCGGGGCGGTATCGCTGGTAAGGATGATCTGCTTGCCGCTCTGGTGCAGGTGGTTAAATATCGCAAAGAACACATCCTGCGTTTTAAGGGCAGACACGAACAAATGAATATCATCCATGATCAGCACATCTATAAGCTGATAGAAGTGGATGAAATCATTGATCTCGTTATTCTTGGAGTGGTCTATGAATTGATTGATGAATTTCTCCGCGCTTACATACAGTACCGACTTATTAGGGTGCAACCTGCGCACTTCGTTGCCTATGGCCTGTACCAAGTGCGTCTTGCCCCAGCCCACGCCACCATAAACGACCAGTGGATTGAAGGAAGTAGCGCCGGGTTTGCGGGCCACATGCAAGCCTGCCGAGCGGGCCACACGGTTGCAATCTCCCTCCACATAATTTTCAAAAACGTAATTGCTGTTCAGCTGCGGGTCTATCTGCATGCGCTTGAGGCCCGGTATTGCGTAAGGTGTTTTTATGTTGTGCGGATCATCCCATTTCAGCGGCATGTCCACATAGTTACTTTCTTTAGAAGGTTTGGTATAGGTGCTACCGGGCATGTTGATAGAAGCAGGGTTGCGCTGCGAAGAAGCGCTCTCCATCATGATGCGGTATTCCAGGCGGCCTACTTTGCCCAGCACACGCTTGATGGTCTTACCCAGCAGCTCCACATAATGTTCTTCGAGCCACTCATAAAAAAACTGGCTGGGTACTTGCAAGGTCAGCACGTTATCATTTAGCCCTACTGCCTTCACCGGTTCGAACCAGGTTTGGAAAGTACGCCAGTTAACATTGTCCTTTATGATGCCCAAACACTTTTCCCATAGTTGTTCTGCTTCGGTTAAAACATTGTTGGTAGTATTGTAAAGATGTTTATCCATAATTATGAAACGATGTTCATCAAGTTAAGTCAAAGTTTTTAAATCATTTGAAGCGCCAAAAAAACATTTCCGGAAAATAATTTTACTAAAAAAAATCACCGTCTACTACCCTTTCTTTATCTTCTTATTTTTTCCCACAACAGCTATTCGTTTTCACCTTTCCTTGTTGCGCTATCCCCGTTTTTCAGCGGGAGGACGAAATTGCTAACATTTTGTTGAAAAAAAAAATGGAACTGCTATTGTTTGTTTACAAAATCTTACAGATTGAGGTTTGGAAAGTTTGGGAGATTTTTTGCAGAAAAAAAATTAAATCACTAATAATAATCACTATCTTATCCGGTCCGCTAATTCTTAACGGACCTGCACCGTTCGAACCACAGGCATAATGACCTGAAATGCACTATCCACGAGTGTTTTAAAAAATAGTGTGCTCATTTTTGCAGAATAGATTTAAGCGGGACAACTATACAATCAGAAATACTAATGTACAACTATCTTTATCAAAAAAGATGTTCTCCGAAATATTTATCTTTTCCAATAAAATTATGGGAATACATTAACAGCACCCTTGCGTTACTGAACGTTCGCGAACCCATATCCCCCTCCGTACAATAACTCAGTTTAAGTACAAAAAACGTGCGTGAACCATACCTGAGTATATTCTTCCGAAAACAATTCAAAAAGAAGTCTGAAAGCCTGATTATTTATACCTTTATTCATTATTAAACATATTGTACCGCAATGACGAGGCAACAACTATCCGGGCAAATCGCAGAGCGGTTGGCAGAGCGTAAAGACGACCTGCGGGCCTACTGGGGCAAATCGGGGCCTGTAAGGCACTTTTTTTTAGACGATCTGCTGCCCGAGCCGTGGGCAACAGCCTGCTACAATGCCCTGCCCGACCCTGCCAGCCTGCTGCACCGCCATACCATAAAAGAACATAAGCATGTAGGCGTAGACCTGGATCATTACGACCCGCTGGTAGGCGAGATACTCTATGCATTCCAGGATGAGGCTGTAGTGCGGGCTGTAGCCGAAATAACAGGCATAAAGAGCCTGATGGCCGACGCTTCCTTATACGGATCGGGCATATCCATGATGCTGGAAGGCGACTTCCTGCTGCCCCACCTCGACAATTCGCACGATGGCGATGGCAACCTGTACCGGGTGCTGAATGCGCTGTACTATGTGACCCCCAACTGGCCCGAAGACAATGGCGGCAACCTGGAGCTGTGGAGCGGCGATATGCACGAGCATATAGAGCTGCATTCGTGCTTCAACAGGCTGGTGATGATGGAAACCAACACACACTCCATCCATTCGGTAAATAAGGTGCTGAAACCTGGTACCAGGGCTTGTATCTCCAACTACTATTTCTCGGCCACACCGGTGGAGGACCATTCTTATATACACCGCACCACTTTCTTCGCCCGGCCGGAGGACGGCATCATTAAAAAGATACGCCTCACTACAGAGGGTAAGACCAAGAATTTTCTCACCAAATTCGTTACCAATAAAACTACGGCATCGAAGCACAGGAGGAAGTAAATGACGATAAAAAATACAAAAACAGCCCGCCAATTGGCGGGCTGTTTCATTGATAAAAAGTGGTTATCACTAAGCTTCCCTGTTAGGGTCGAATGCTTCAAGTTCTTTTGTAACAGCAGAGAGGAAGCCTGCGCCTACTGAGCCATCTACAATTCGGTGATCATAACTGAGGGATAGGTACATCATGTGGCGCACAGCGATCACATCGCCATCAGCCGTTTCGAGCACCATTGGGCGCTTTTTGATCACGCCCAGCGCCAGTATGGCTACCTGTGGCTGGTTGATGATTGGCGTACCCATAAGGCTGCCGAATGTGCCTACATTGGTAACAGTGAATGTACCGCCCTGTGTGTCGTCCGCCTTTAGCTTGCTATTGCGTGCCGCATTGGCCAGTGCGTTCACATCTTTGGCTATGCCTATGAGGTTCTTGGTATCTGCGTTCTTGATCACAGGCACTATCAGGTTGCCCGATGGGAGCGCAGTGGCCATGCCAATGTTCACATATTTCTTGATGATGATCTTATCGCCATCGAGGCTGCAATTGATGAGCGGGAACTTGCGGATGCAATTTACAATAGCCTCGAAGAATATAGGCGTATACGTAAGTTTCTCACCGTATTTCTTTTCAAAACCGCCCTTCACTTTTTCGCGCCATTTTACGATGTTGGTCACATCAGCCTCTGTGAAGCTGGTAACGTGCGGCGAGGTGGCCTTGCTGCGCACCATATGCTCGGCTATCAGCTTGCGCATACGGTCCATTTCCAATATCTCTACATTGCCGGCATTGCTTACCTGCGCAGTGTGAACAGTAGCAGGAGCCACAGGGGCAGCTGTAGGAGCAGGGGCAGATACTACAGGAGCAGTATATGCAGGAGCAGGAGCAGCAGCTGGCTGCGCGCCGCCATTACTGCGGTTGGCTACATAATTCAGTATATCTTTTTTGGTTACGCGGCCCTCATTGCCGGTGCCGGGCATGTTTTCCAGTTCGGCCATTCCTATGCCTTCTTTACCGGCTATGTTGAGTACCAGCGGTGAGTAAAAACGTGCCCCATTGCTTTCTACACCTGTCGGCGCAGCAACAGGGGCAGCGGATATAGGGGCAGGAGCAGGGACAGGGGCCGCTACAGCAGCCGAAGCGGCCACAGGTGCGGCAGCAGGTGCTGCACCACCCGATTCTATACGGGCTATAACGGAGCCTACAGGCACTACATCATTTTCTTTGTACATCAGCTCGGCAATGATACCTGCTGTTGTTGATGGCACTTCACTATCTACCTTGTCTGTGGCTATGTCCAGCAGGGTTTCGTCCATTTTTATATGGTCGCCTACATTTTTGTGCCATTTCAGCACAGTAGCTTCCGTAATACTTTCGCCCATTTTGGGCATTACAAGATCAACAATAGCCATATTCTATGATTTGTTATTATATTTTATGAGCAAAGGTGCAAAAATAATCAAATGAAACCTAAAACCCCAATACCATTATTCAACGATTTTACAGGCGGCAAAGCATTTTATAATCATTATTTAACTATATACAGTTGCGCATAGGATTTAGTTGGCAGAATCCCTGTAATCCCTTCGCCTTACCAG
>CAIVKT010000542.1 GCA_903906615.1 uncultured Bacteroidota bacterium
CCGAACCTGTACCTGAAACAGGAGTACCTACCAGTGTAGCGCCATTATATAATTGATATGTTTTGCCACTTTGAGAATTTGCCAGGCCCACGAGTACACCTGTACCACCGGAGCAATAAGCGCCGCCGCCGGTCATACTGTATTGTGTAGGCAGTGGGTTAACAGAAACAGTCGCAACGCCGTTCATATTGCTGGTGCAACCCGTTGTTGTATTAACCGCATTTACTGTATAAGTACCAACAGCAGTATACAATCCGAAATCAATGCCGGAGTAGGTACCTGCTACAGGGCTGCCTGTTGCAGCAGACCCGTAATAAAGCTGGTAGTTAACACCGCCAACAGAGTTGGATAAGTAGATATGCACGCCTGTGCCACCTGAGCAATAGCCACCGCCACCGAGTACATTATAAACAGTAGGCAATGTATTAACAGGGAAGGTAGCAGTATTGCTGCCGGAAGGGAAGCTGCTGCAACCGAAAGTATTCATGATCTGGTTGATGGTAACTGTAGTAGAACCGGTAGCAGTAAGCATTGAAGAAGGTATCGTAAATGTACCTGTGCTTGTACCCATTGTGAGTGTAGCTGTTGAAGAACCCGTATTTACTCCGGAGAGCGTATATGATACGGTATATGTACCGGTACCCAGCGATGTGGAATTCACAGTCACAACAGATGAGCCGCCCAAACATGGAGCAGTTGCCGTTGGTGAAGAGAATGAGCTGATATTCGGAACCGCGTTAACGGTCATAAATGTAGAAGCATAACATCCTGCGCCGAGCGTATAGGTAATACCTGCAACACCTGCTGATACCCCTGTTACAGATCCTGTAGTGCCGACAACTGTAGCAACAAGTGTATTACCACTGCTCCACACACCGCCGCTGGTCACGTCATTTAATATATTTGATGATCCTGCGCAAACAACAGTAACACCTGTTATTGCGGCAGGAATCGGATTAACAGTTATCGGGGTAATAACATAACAGCCTGTAGGCATAACATAGCTGATACTTGGTGTACCTGCGGCAACACCGGTTACTATACCTGTAAGAGAACCTACAGTTGCCGAAGCCGGGCTTGTGCTGCTCCATATACCGCCCGAGAGTGATTCACCAAGCGTTGTGGTAAGCGTTACACATACAGAAGGTGTACCTGTAGTTGCTGCCGGTGTAGGATTAACACTTACCGCGTAAGTCACGAAACAACCACCTGTCGAACCGGTATAGGTCATTGTCGGTGTACCAGCCGTAAGACCGTTAACCAAACCACCGCCGGAGATAGTAGCTTCAGTAGTATTACTGCTGCTCCATGTGCCGCCACTGGTACCATCAGCCAATGTAATATTAGATCCTGTACAAACACTTGTAGGACCCGTGATAGCTACAGGTGTAGTGCTCACTGTTTCTATTTGTGTAGCGATACAACCTGTAGGCAATGTGTAGGTAATATTAGGAGTGCCTGCGGCAACGCCTGTAACTACACCGGAAACAGAACCAACGGTTGCTTTTGTAGCATCGCTGCTGCTCCATAAACCGCCTGTCGTAGCATCTGCCAGGCCTGCAGTAGTGGCAGTACACAACGCTGTAGCGCCGGTGATAGCTGCCGGGTTGGGATTAACTGTTACAGGTGTAGTTGCATAACAACCTGTGCCTGTAATAACATAAGATATGACCGGTATACCTGCAGTAATGCCGGTAACCGCACCGGTAGAGCCTACAACTGTAGCCTGTGCAGTATTGCTGCTGCTCCAGGTACCACCTGTGGTAGCATCTGTTAAGGTAGTATTCAAACCGATACACACCGCATTTGTACCTGCTATTGCAACAGGCGTTGTATTAACAGTTATTGTTTGTGTAGTGATACAGCCTGTAGGCAAGGTATAGGTGATCACAGGATTACCTGCCAATACACCTGTTACCACACCACTCACTGATCCGACTGTAGCCTGTGCAGGCGTACTGCTTGTCCAGGTGCCGGTAGTTGGGCTGGACAATAAAGTAGTTGTAGTGCCTGTACAAAGTACGGCAGTACCGGTAATAGCACTTGGCAGTGCATTAACGGTAACCCCTGTAGTAGCGATACAACCTGAGGGCAGTGTATAAGTAATAGTAGGCGTACCCGCAGTAACCCCGGTAACAGTGCCGGTAGAGCCGACAACGGTTGCTTCGGATGTATTGCTGCTCGTCCAGGTGCCCCCCGATGTGCCGTCATTGAGCAATGTTGATGAACCAACGCAAACATTCGTTGTACCTGTAATAACAGAAGGCAGCGGGTTAACCGAGTAAGAAGTAATGGCGAAACAACCTGTAGGTACTATTGTGTAAGAAATATTAAGTCCGCCAGCGGATAGCCCTGCAACTACCCCTGTAGTGCTGACAGTACCTAAAGTAGTATTACTGCTGCTCCATGTGCCACCTGCTGTAGCATCAGCCAATGTGGTTGATGTGCCGATACAGGTATTAGTAATACCTGTGATCGCCAATGGTGTCTGGTTTACAGTTACAGGTATGGCTATATAGCAGCCTGTAGCTGATAATGTGTAAGATATATACGGTACGCCAACGGCTATACCGGCAACAACACCTGTTGTGGCACCTACAGTACCCAAGGCAGTATTACTGCTGCTCCATGTACCTGAAGGAGTTGCATCAGATAATGCTGTTGTAAAGCCGGTACATACTGCAGTAGTACCGCTGATAGCCGCAGGAAGCGGGTTAACGGTGATCGTCATAGAAGTAACGCAACCTGTAGGTAATGTATAAGCTATAACCGGATTGCCACTGCCACCTCCTGTAACAACACCTGTATTAGAACCAACTGTAGCCTGTGCCGTATTAGAGCTGCTCCATGTGCCGCCGAGCGGAGTAGATGCCAGTGTAGTTGTAGAAGCTACGCAGACAGCCGCGCTGCCGGTAAAGGCTGTAGGTAATGGATTAACAGTAAATGCACCCACGCTAAAGCAACCGGTAGTGGTAAGCGTGTAAGTAATATTAGGGTAACCTTGTGCTACACCGGTAACAACACCTGTGCCTGAAACAACGGTAGCCAGTGCAGTGTTGCTGCTGCTCCATGTACCACCGCCTGTGGCATCTGTTACGGTAGCTGTAGAAGCTACGCATACATTATTGGCGCCGCCCGGAAGTGCAGGAAGGCCATTCACGGTTACGATAACGTTTGTGCTGCAACCTGAAGGCAGTGTATATATAATAGATACTGTGCCCGCAGATGCACCGGTAACAATGCCGGTAGAAGAACCTACTGTAGCAAAGGCTGTATTGGCAGAAGTCCAGGTGCCACCGCCTGCATCGCTAAGCGTGGTAGTTTGTAATACGCATACTGCGGCAGTGCCGGATATTGCACCCGGTATCGGGTTTACGGTAACTATAGAAGATGTGCTGCAACCTGTTGCATTTAAAGCATAAGTGATGGTAGAAGTGCCGGGAGCAACTGTTGTAACTACGCCGGAAGAACTGCCGATATTAGCAACACTGGTATTGCCGCTTGTCCATGTACCGGGGCCACTGCCATCGCTCAAGGTGATACCGGTGCCATTACAAGTGTACAGGAAGCCTGAGCTGCTGGTCATTGTAGGGGGCAGTGGATTTACAGTAACCGGGGTTACTGCGTAACAGCCTGTTGGCAGCGTATAAGATATAACAGGAGTTGAAGGTCCGGAAACGCCCGTAACCAGGCCAGATGCGCCTGAACCCACAACCGAGGCTTGCAAAGAATTACCACTGCTCCATGAACCGCCTGTAGTACCGTCATTTAATGATGTGGATGAACCAACGCAAACAATGGGCGTACCGGTAATCGCAGCCGGGGTTGGATTAACGGTAAAAGGAGTCGTGATGTAACAAGTGGTTGTCGTGTTGGTATAAGTTATATTAATTGCGCCCGCAGTTACACCGTATGCAAAACCTGTTGATGAGTTTATCGTGCCTATAGCAGTATTGCTGCTGCTCCATGCGCCGCCTGATGGCGTAGAGCCAAGTGCTGTAGCTGTAGTGAGTCCCACACATACTGATGAAGGGCCTGTGATCGCAGTAGGCAAAGCATTGATAGTTGCCGGATCGGTCACATAACAACCTGAGGCAACAATTGTAAATGTAATTGTTGGATTACCTCCCGCTACACCGGTTACAATACCTGTACCAGAGCCGACTGTAGCCTGGCCCGTGTTGCTGCTGCTCCATATACCACCTGCGGTAACATCGCCCAGTGTTGTGGTTTGATTAACACAGGCTACCGGAGTCCCTGTAATTGCAGCAGGCAATGGATCAACAACTATTGATATGGTGTTGCTCATATTGCTGGTACATGTAGTAGTAGTATTAGTAGCCACTACAGAATAAGTACCACCTGTGGTTTGAGCAGGGAAACTGATACCGCTGCCGGTACCTGCAATAGGGGAACCTATGTTTCCTGTGCCGCTGAGTACCAATTGGTAATTCATGCCTGTTTGCGTAGTAGTAACACTGATAACAATACCTGTACCGCCGGAACAATAGTGGCCTGCACCCGAACCGTCACTGCCTGAAGATGTAAGCGTTTGTGGTGTTGGCAATGGATCGGTAGTTACTGTTATGGTATTGGCGCCGCTGTTGGTACAGCCGGTTGCTGTAGTAGTAGCTACAACAGAATAAACACCTACAGGTGTAATGCCGGTACCCAACACCACGCCGGTGCCGGTGCCTGATGCAGAGCCGCCAACTGTTGTAGCGCCCCTGAATAACTGGTACGTAGTACCGGTTACAGTAGGGTTAACGCTTACGGTAACACCGCCACCGCCGGTGCAGTAATGCCCGCTATTGCTGACCAGCAATGGCTCCTGCGTAGGTAGTGGGTCTATGACCACAGTTACTGTATTGCTCATTGCAGAGGTACAGCTCGTAGTTGTATTTGTTGCTACTACATTATAAGTACCTGCTGCTGTAAAGGGACCAGAAGGAAAATCAGGGAAAGAACTTGCAGTACCTGCTGTCGGGGAGCTTTCGGGCGTTCCACTCAGGAATAATTGGTAATTAATACCTATGTCAGAAAAAGCCATTCCTATATTAACGCCGGCACCGCCGGAACAATAATGGCCGGAATTAGCAATAGTAACACCGTATGGCGAAGGAGGCGAAGTTACCGGAGAGGTAAGCGTATTGGAACCGGTTGGGTTGGCAACGCAACCGGAACCGTCAGTGATCGAATTGACTGTTACGGTAGTAGACCCCGTAGTTCCAAGCGACGATGTGATAAAAACACCGCTTCCCGAAGCAAGGGTAAGTGATGCTGTACCTGTACCTGTATTTGCCCCGGTAAGTGTATAGCCTATTGTATAAGTACCTGCGGTAATGCTGGTAGAAGAAACAGTTATAGGAGCGCCGGAGCCTTTACAAAAATAGGCAGGGCCGGATGTGCTGAAGCTGCTCAGGTCAGGACCGGTAGTCGTAACGTTCACAGTGGTGAGTGCTGTTGTTGACCCACCACTTTCCTGTACTTGTATTACGAATACATCTGTGCCTACATAGTTACTAGTAGAAGTATATGTAGTACCTGTAGGTGATACGCTGGTGCCTGCAGCTGCTGTAGCCGGAAAACCTCCCAGCGTACCATGAGTAGGCGCTGTAATTACAGTCCATGTATCCGTGCCGGAACCGCCACTTGCCGTTAACTTAGAATTGATAGATGTTGCTCCAAGATTTTCGCACTGAGATAAAGTCTGTGAAGAACCATTATTATACGAAACAGGTGAAGTTGCGTAAAAAGCAAAACTGGAGGTGACGCCACCTACGGCACCAGGGCTACCAAGTGCAAATGAATTAATTCCAAATCCTGGTGTAATAGTTACTAATGCGTGGTCATCGGCACCGCTTGACACTAGCAGCCCACCTGAAGCCACGGCATTACCACCTGAACCACATACTCCAGTTGAATACGTTGAAACCTGACCTGAAACAATAAAATAACTACTCCCATTTATTGCAAATGCAACATTGTCTCCAGCATCATCGTAATCAATATACAGTTGTACAGAACTAACTGGAGATGAGAATGTCCAAGTGTAGCTACCGGAACCAGACCCTGTCCAATAAGGACTGGCATTTCCACCGCAATTATATGTAGTTGCTGCGCCACTCCCGGTTACCGTAACATTCACTCCAGAGTATGTTGCAGTCCCTGAAGTATTGGTTACCGCAGTATACGTTTGTGCACTACCTTGCACGCCACACAACAACACACCTGCTAATAGCACTGTTCGCACAAAGGCTGTGCTCTTAGCAGTTTTCAAGGCAGTAAACAGTGAAGTGTAAAGTTTTCCTATTCTCATAATCTGTGCTTTAGAATATAAATTTGAAACCGTTTTCTTTTCAGTAAAATGTAAAAGACTGCAAAACAGCTACGGGTTTCCGCAACGGTTTTAACATAGCCTTAGGCAATTTTGGGACTAAGATAGATTTTTGGATTGTAAAAACATAGAATTGTTTCGCTTTTTTGTTCCTTTTCGCTGCTATTATGACATATTTTTTACGTTTCAATACAAAATAGCGTACACTTCGCTATAGTTGCGTCTTTTACACATGCGTTTTTATGCTTGTTGCCCATCGTGCATACCCGGTTACCGGCCCTAATATCTTTCCATGCTATTTTGGCTATTTTTGCCCCTCATACACACACTTATGCGCATACACAGATCACTATTCAATCCGGCATTGCCATGGCTGGCCGCGTTTTCTCTTTTAGCGGCAGTTTTAACCACCGGTTGCAACAATGATACAGCCCCTGATATTTCCAACATCAAAGTAGACCTGAAAACCTACCGCTTCGACCTGGACCTCTATGCCATAGACACCAACCACATTGCAGATGGCCTGCAAAAACTTGCGGCAAAGTATCCTGATTTTCTGAACTACTACCTCGATACCCTGCGCGCCTACAACATTCACGGACATTTCGCTGATACCACGAAGGGCATAGACTCAGACCTGCGCGCAGACCTCACTTACAAGGATTTTGTGAACCTCGAAGACACCATCAAAAAGGTATTCCCCGATATTTCGGAAACAGATAAAAAGCTCACAGATGGCTTCAGGTACATGAAGTATTACCTCCCTGCCTACACACCGCCCCGCATCATGTACCTGGATATGGGCCTGAGCAAATGGGCCACATTCCCGGTGGATAAAAACACCTTCTGCATTGGCCTCGATATGTTCCTCGGGCCGCAGTTCCCATACTACCGTTCGGTTGGCGTGCCCGATTATATGGACCCGCACTTCCGCACCGATTACCTGCCTGTATCACTGTTCCATACGGTGTACGAATATATGCACCCCTTCAACCCCGATGACAAACCACTGATAGACTTAATGATACAGCGGGGCAAGGAGCAATACTTCCTGCACAAGGTGCTGCCCCACCTGCCCGACTCTACGCTCTTTGGCTTCCGGCAAGTGCAGGTAGACTGGTGCCGTGGCAACGAAAATCTCATCTACAACTTCTTCATTCACCAGGACCTCATTTACAGTAAAGACGCGCACATCACCCTGCAATACGTGAATGACGGCCCCTATGCCAAAGGGCTTGAGGCGCCCGATGCGCCTGTAAAAGTAACTCCCGGAAACATAGGCACCTGGCTGGGATACAAGATAGTAACAGCATACATGGAGCAACACCCCAAAATGACCCTGGCCGAACTGCTGGACCAGCATACCGACCCTGCAAAATTCCTCGATGAGGCAAAATACCGCCCGAAGTGATCCGCTAAAAAAAACCGATTATATTTGCACCCCATTTACGGAATAACACACCTTTTTCATTAACAAACACACACATAAATGAAACGAATTCTACTATCCGTTTGCTCCTGCCTGCTTATCTTCAATTACACACAGGCACAAACCGGCGCAGCCACCGATGGCATAAAAAAATCGCTGGAGACCACCAACAAAGACACTATAGGATGGGTGCACAGCGGCATCTTCTCCTTCGGCATCAATGAAGGTTTTCTGCACAACTGGGCCGCCGGCGGCGAAGTAGCATCACTGAGCATTAATGGTGTATTTCATGGCAACCTCACCCACTTTCACAACAACAACATCTGGACCAATAACCTGGAACTCGCATACGGCCTCAACTATGCCTACTCTAATAGCTTTGTACCCCGCAAGACAGACGACCGTATAGATTTCACCTCCAACTACGGCACTGAAGTAAAAGGCTCAAAAAACTTTTTCTTATCTGGCTTGTTCAACTTCAAATCACAGTTCACGCAGGGCTACGATTACTCCATACCCAACTGGCAAAAAAACCCTACCTCTGATTTTCTTTCACCGGCATATCTTACACTTGCCGCAGGCGCATCGTACCGCCGTGGCGAAGACCTCGACCTGTTCCTTTCTCCGGCCGCAGCCCGCGAGATCCTTGCCAGCAGCCGTTATACATCACTCAGCGCCGCAGGCAATTTTGGTATAGACTCAGGTAAAACTTCTAAATTCCAGTTTGGCGCTTACTTCTCCGGCAGGTATAAAAAGAACCTCAGCAAGGCAGTACTCTTTACCACACGCCTGGACCTGTACAGCAACTACCTCGCAAAAAATACCACAGATGCCAATGGCAATATTGTGAAGAAAGACAACCCCGGAAATATACAAGTGTATTGGGATAACCTCTTTGTATGGAAAGCGTACAAAAACCTCAGCCTCACGCTTGGCCTCACAGTAGGCTATGATAATAACCAGCCCTACAGCAAAACATACCTCGACAAAACCACCAACACCATACAAGACAAGAACCAACCCGGCGAAAACCTCGGCTGGATACAGATAAACGAAATATTTACATTCGGCCTTGCCTACAAATTTTAATGCAGGAAAGTGTGTATAAAAAGCTATTTTTGATTTCGGCAACAAAAGAAATGCTCAACACCAAGCATTGAGCCATTGAGTAATTGAGCCATTAAGCCATTATAAAGAAAATGTCCGTATCCTACCAGATAAAATTACCACAGTTCGAAGGGCCGTTCGACCTCCTTCTGTTCTTTATTGAGCGGGATGAGCTGGACATTTACAACATACCCATCGCCCGTATCACTAATGAGTTCCTCAGCTATGTCCATTCCATGGAATCGCTGAATATAGAGCTGGCCAGCGAGTTCATTCTTTTTGTATCTACGCTCATGCGCATCAAGGCGCGCATGTTGCTGCCACGCCGCGAGGTAGACGTACATGGCAATGAGATAGATCCGCGCCAGGAGCTGGTAGACAAGATCATGGAGTACAAGCGCTTCAAAGAAGCATCGGAAGTAATGGCCGTAATGGAAGCCGACCGCCTGATGCAGCAAAAGCGCGGCAACATCATCAACGAGATGCACAATCTCGGCGATACTTATTCCGAAGGCACAGAGATACAGACCGTGACCATGTACAAGTTGTTGCAGGCTTATGAAAAGGTTATTAAAAAGTTCACAGAGCGCAATACCAAGCCACAACATGTGGTGGTAAAATACAACTACAGCCTGGAAGGCCAGCGTGTGTTTCTTATAGACCATCTGAAAGAAAACAAGCGCATTCCATTCGAGATGCTGTTTGCTACCTGCACCGGCCGGATACATGCCATATTTACCTTCCTGGCCATGCTGGAACTGATACAGCAAAGGTTCCTGGCCATACTCATAGGCACGGGCAGGAACAACTTCATAGTAGAGTGGAACTCTGAAAGTATGCAGCAAAACCCACCGGACATTGAAGATGTAGAAAAAGCCCGCCTGGAGGCCGAAAATACAACGCCTGAAACAGGTGAAGAAACCATCAATTAACAGTTTCCTGACAATCTGCATTCACTTCTGGCACGGAAATTGAAATACATAACACTGTAGCGGCAAGCTACACAAAAAAATTCCCCTGAGATGCTGTCGGACAGTGATCGTTGTGGGGATTTTTAGTTTTAATGAGGCTTGGTAGTCGGCGGTGTCCCCTGGCTCATTAATTGCCTGTTGCGCAAAGCCACCTGTAGTCCCTGCTGTGCCTTCACATAACCCGGCTGTATTTTAAGCGTTGTTTGCCACGCGGAAATAGCGTCATTCAACTGCCCGTTGGAATAATATGCGCCACCAAGGTTGTACCAAAGATCAGCATTAGTGGAATCGATGGTAACACCCTTTAAAAATTCCTTTATAGCACCGGGATAGTTGCCTACCCTGCCATATTCGCTCCAGCCTTTCTTCATGTAATCATCGCCTATCAGTTTGTAGATGCCGGGCAACGTTGGATAATTAGGGTACAGAAGTTTCGCGCTGTCCAGGTTGATCTTGGCGCTGTCCATCATACCCAGTTTGTAGTAGGCAATACCCCTGTTCATAAATGAGGCCACCATAGTGTGGTGTATGGATAGCGCATGGTTCAGCAGTTTAATCGCATTGCGCAGGCATTCGGTACGCTCCGCAGGTGTCTTTACTTCATCAGCCTTAGTGATGTAGGATGCGGCCACATTGGCGCATACCAGCACACTATTAGGCACAGTCTTCAGGTCGGCATTAAAGAGTACCGCATCATTCTTCCAGTCGGCATTGCGTGCTATTGTCTTATAGCCTGACAGCAATACAATGACTGCAAGAAACCCCGCTAATGCTTTCTGCATC
>CAIVKT010000543.1 GCA_903906615.1 uncultured Bacteroidota bacterium
CCTTGCTTCTTACATAGCGGTGGCTCTCTGCTACCAGCCGCCACATGAGCAGGAAAACAACCAGCAGGTCGTCCAGCCAGCCCAATACGGGTATGTGATCGGGTATAAGATCGTTAGGATAAACGATATACACGATAGCAAAAACAAAGATACCTACAGTGAGTAGAGACATGTGATAATGCCCGGTGAGCGTTTCACGTATCATTTGCCACATCGTTTTGCGATTACGCAACAAAAGTGACCTGTATTTCCCGCCCTGCACTGATGTATACCTGGACATCTTTCCCTTTAATTTATGCCAAAGTTACCCACCATACTGTTGAAGGGGTGTTAAGAGAATGAAGCAAAAAAGTTAAACATTCGGCTACCATTTCAGCCCGGCCAGTTTTAGTACTTCCCTAATGGCAGTGTATGCCCCCGCGGCTATTGGTGCCAGGTCTTTCTCGCTCACCCAGCGGGCTTCCAGTATGTCTTCTTCTGTTTGGGGTACAAGGTTTTCGGTAGCGCTGCCGCTCATCTTATACCATGCGGTACGCTTGAGGAAGTATTCCTTCTTTTGCAGGTATATGTGGTAGCTGTCGCATATTTTCGCTCCGAGTACCAGGTTCCTTAGCCCGGTCTCTTCCTGCACTTCGCGCAGGGCGCATTCGGGTATGGTTTCTCCGGCATCCAGTTTCCCCTTAGGTATATCCCATTTGCCCCGGCGAAAGATCATCAGCACAGCGCCGCTTGCATCATACACCAGGCCGCCAGCAGCATCAATAGGCCTGAACATAGTATTTAACTGCTTGTGCAGGGCATCTTCAGAAGTATCGGTGATGACCGCGCCGGTAATGGTAGGCTGATCCAGCGCGTCCATGGCTTTCCGAATATTTTCGGCAGTAGCGCCTTGAAAAGTAAGGTAGCCTTGCATTGCTGCATCACCTGTACTGCTTTCTGTGGTGAGTATCAGCGGTTTGTCGTTAAAATATACTTTTTGAAGGAAATTCATACCGCTGTTTTTTGAAGGTTTGTATAATTGGCGTAGGTTTGGGCACTATGAGCACACCAAAACAATTCGCTGAAAAACTATTGCAAATTAAGGCATTACAGATCAACCCCCAAAAACCATATACATGGGCATCGGGCTGGCATTCCCCTGTTTACTGCGACAACCGCAAAGTATTGTCATTCCCATATGTACGGGATTTTGTAAAGAGTGAACTGGCCAATATGATCCTCGATAAATTTCCGGATGCTGATGTGATAGCCGGTGTGGCAACCGCGGGCATTGCGCATGGCGTAATGGCCGCCGATCTATTGAAGCTACCCTTTATATATGTGCGTGCCAAGCCCAAGGAACATGGCATGGGCAACCAGATAGAAGGTGTGCTGGAAAAAGGACAGAAAGTAGTGGTGGTGGAAGACCTGGTGAGCACAGGCAAGAGCAGCCTGCAAGTGGTAGATGTACTGCGCGAACAGGGTGCCGAGGTGCTGGGCATGTGCGCATTGTTCACTTACGGCTTCCCGGTGGCAGATGAGGCTTTTGCAAAGGCAGGATTGCCGCTGCATACCATCAGTAGCTATGAGGCACTGATGGAAGTATGCGAAGAGCAAAACCTGGTAACTGCCGACCAAAAAGCAACACTACAACAATGGCGACTGGACCCGGGTAACTGGAATAAATAATTAAAGAGAACAGTTGCCCCGCAAAGGCAACTGTTCTTCTATAAAGAATAAAGCAACCCTTACCAAATCATTACTCATGCCGTGGTTACAGCTCGCCAGGTGGCAAAATCTTCTTATTATCTTTCTCACACAACTACTGGCGTGGGTA
>CAIVKT010000544.1 GCA_903906615.1 uncultured Bacteroidota bacterium
CGGATAAAGACCGCATCACGCATCATTTAAAGACTGCCTTGCTGAAACGGGCAGCAGGCGAGCAATATCCGTTTACCATCATAGATAAGGTACACAGCAAGATCATTGGTAGTACTATGTTCCACAACATATTCCCGGAGCATAGAAAACTGGAGATAGGGTGGACGTGGTACGACCCCGCTTACTGGCGCACTGGGTATAACAGGGAATGCAAATTGTTGTTGCTCACCTACTGTTTTGAAGTACTGAATACGGTAAGGGTGCAGTTGCAAACGGACGAGAACAATGAGCGTAGCCGCACTGCTATACTGGGCATAGGCGCTACCTATGAAGGCACAATGCGCAAGGAGCGGATAAGGGCCAACGGAGCCAACCGCAATACTGCCATGTATAGCATCATAGATGATGAATGGGTAGAAGTGAAAGCAAAATTGCAAGCGTCATTAAAGCCACGAATTATCTGATGATGGAAGTGGACTACCTGATAATAGGGCAGGGGCTATGCGGCACGCTACTAAGCCGTGAGCTGTTGCGTGAAGGTGCAACGGTGAGGCTGATAGATGACCACAATCCCAACGCTGCAAGCATGGTGGCCGGCGGTATCATCAACCCGGTAACGGGTAAGCGCATGGTGCGCTCGTGGATGATAGAAGAACTGCTGCCGTTTGCGCAAAAGACATACGATGCTTTTGGTGCCGAACTGGGCGTGTCGCTCGTTAAGGAATGTTCCATATTGGATATACATGCCACGCAGGAAGGGCGCAACCTGTTTATGGATCGTATGAGCAGCGATAGTGATTACCTGCACGAGACAGAACAAATACAATGGAGTGAATATTTCAGGTTCAATTATGGGGTCAATGAAATTGCACCCTGCCTGCTGGTAGATATGCAACTAATGATAGCGTGCTGGCGGGAGAAACTACAAGCAGCGAATGCAATAGCCGAAGAGGTATTTGATAGTGCAGATATCACAGTTGCCTCAGATCATGTGATGTACAAAGACATCAAAGCAACGCACATCATTTTTTGTGATGGCGCAGGCGGTTCCATCAATCCCTATTTCGATATGCTGCCATGGACGGCGGATAAGGGGGAGGCGCTTATTGTATCTATTCCCGGTTTGCCGCGCAATAATATTTACAAGCAGGGCATCAGCATAGTGCCGTGGAAAGACGACCTGTTTTGGGTAGGGGCTTCGCATGACTGGAAGTATACCGATATGCAATCCTCGGCAGCGTACAGGCACAGTGTAGAAACACAATTGAACTATTGGCTCAAGGTACCCTATACAATAATAGACCACCTGGTTGCCCGCAGGCCGGCCAATATGGAGCGCAAGCCATTTGCAGGGCTACACCCATTATTTCCCGCAGTGGGTATCTTTAATGGTATGGGTGGTAAGGGCGTATCTATGGCGCCTTACTTTGCGCACGAACTTGCGGCGCATTTAGTTCATGGTACTCCGCTTACACCCGCTGTGGATGTGCGGCGTTTTGCAAGAATACTATCTACTAAAAATTATGGTTAATGCCTGTCTTTATTTTGACCTGGCAATGAGTCTACACTCACTATGGGCGATGTTCTTCCCATGTGGCAGGTAACGCAGGCTATCTCTTCCATTTTGTGGCCGTCTATCTTCATCTTACTGATGTGGTCGTTGTTGATGGCCATGGTCATGCGCATCATATCGCGGGCTGTGTTTTTCTCGGGTTTGGTATCTGCTGCGAAGTCCATCTTCGGATGCCCCCCTTCCATTTGCCCTTCCACTTTCACGTGGCAGAAATCGCAATGCACACCCAGCGATTTTGAAAAAGTCCTCATTACATCGTGTAGCTCTTTTTCTGAGATGTCTTTTGGCAGCACCTTCAGGTTGGTGGCTTTATCATTATGCTGCAACGGCACAAAACTTTGCATGAATATCATTCCGCCGCAGAGGCTTGCTATAAGTATGGTCTTCTTGTTGATGCGCATAATGAAGAGTGTTTGTTACAACTAAAGTAGATAAAATAACGATGAATAGCAACAGGTGTGGCAATAAAAGAAAAACCACTTAGCTGCATTTGCGCTAAGTGGTTTAGTATGAGGTACTTAATAATGCCGGGTTAAACTTTGGCCAGCGAATTTTTCAGGAAGTCTATTACCTTTACTTCTGTTGAGTCTGTGTTGTTGATCTCGGCGAGTTGCACAGATATCCAGTCGGTAAGGTGTATGAGGTAGAACGCCTGTTCCCAGTAACTCTTGGCATCAGTGGTGATCTCCACAATAGTAGAGGTGTATTTTTTGATGATCTTTTTATTGATCTCCATACGCGTTTGCACACGGTCAAAATCATCTTTGCTGCGCAGTAGGATCACGGCTTTGTCCTCAGACTTGTGGCGCCAGCCTACCAACTCGTTGTGGTTCATTTCCGGTATTACCGCATTCCATCCCAGCACCTTGCTGTTCTCATTGATCTGCTGGCGAAAGCGTGTTGCAACGCCTTCAAAATGCCCGGCAGAATAAATGATGGGCAGCTTGCCGTTTATTTTTTTTGCGATCGCGAGCGCTTTTTTCTGCGTGTCGCTTTCGTTGTCTTTCATTGTTTTGATAGCCTTCTTTATCTCGCCCTCAAAGCTGTTATTGATGAGGTTAAAATGGCCAAGGATGTATAACAGTTGCACCAATGAATAGCCCAGGCAGGAGCGTGGCGGCATACCTGCCGGTACTAAAATGCAATCGAATTTTTTCTTAGTCGCAATATCGGCAACCGTGCCTCCCGATGTAACACACACTATGGTCGCTTTTCTTTTCATGGCCTCTTTCATGGCCATCAAAGTTTCTTCTGTGTTGCCGGAATAAGAGCAAACGATAACCAGCGAATGTTTATTGATATAGGCAGGCAATGAGTAGTCTTTGTTGACGGAGAATGGCACTTTCAGTTTATCAAAAACATAGTTCTGAACTATGGAGCCACCAATGCCGCTGCCACCCAGGCCGGTAACCAGTACATTGTTAAATTCTTTGCCTTCGGCTATGAAACGGTAATTTTTTCCTATTATTATTGCTTCTTGTAATTGTAGCGGGAAATCCTGTACTAATTTTTTCATCGGAATATCATTCATTTAATGTCCAAACATAATGAAATCGGCATAAAAGGAGAACAATTGGCAGCAGAGTTTTTGCTAAATAAAGGTTATATTATATTAGAGCGCAACTGGCGGGCGGGCAAGAAGGAGGTGGATATTATAGCTTTTAAGGATAATGTGCTGGCCATCATTGAGATAAAGACCCGTTCAAGCAATGACCTTTTGTTCCCGGAAGAGGCGGTGAACAGGAAGAAGAAGGACAACCTTAAGGCTGCTGCCGCTGTATTTGTAAGCGATAAACCTCAATACATAAACATTAGATATGATATAATAAGTGTGCTGATGGATAATGACAACGTCAAAGAAGTAATTCACTTCGAGGAAGCATTTTACTGATCACATCCTTTTGTAGTAGTAGCGTACGCTCTCAAAAGTGCTGCAGTCGCCAAATATCAATGTGTCCCTGTACTTGTTTACGCAACTTACGGAGTCATTTGTGC
>CAIVKT010000545.1 GCA_903906615.1 uncultured Bacteroidota bacterium
CTTCCAGTCGGCATTGCGGGCTATGGTCTTATAGCCTGATAGCAATACGATGACCGCGAGAAATCCCGCTAATGCTTTCTGCATAACAGCTTCCGGCTTTACTTGTTCAAAGCCCCTCCAGATGAAGTACGCGGCGGCAATTACAAAGCCCACAGAAGAATGATAGATCAGGCGCTCGCCCATAGTAGCGCCGATATCGAAGAATATATTGCATACCAGCATCAGGTGCAGCAAATAAAACGCAATGGCAAAAGCCAGCACACTACGCTTTTGGAACAATGGAATGAATGCCAGCGCCATACCTACATGTACCACCAAAGACAGCCACACAATAGGATTGGTGAAATCTTTGTAGGGTATGGAATTATAAGAATAATCGGCAGAAAGCGGGTTCGGGAATATCAGCAGTTTCAGGTAGTTGAGCGATGTGGCAATTTCCGTGGCCAGCTTCTCTGTATAGGACGCAAACACATAGGGATTGTTGAGCACCTCGGTATCAGAGTTATCGCCCATGGGCGCCACCACATGAAAGCGGATGAACATATACACCACAATAACCCCGGCATAAGGCGCGAATGCCAGCAGGCTTTTTTTGATCGAATAATTATTGAACAGGTACAAAGACAAAGGCAACAACATCACCATAGTGATCGCGTACTCCTTGGAAAGGAAAGCCAGGAAGTAGCAGCCCAGCGCGGCAAACAACATGCGCCTGTCGTTCTTCTCCCGGTACTTGAATTCAAAAATAAAAGTGAGGCACATAAACAGCAGCGACATGATCTCGTCACGGCTCTTCACATTCGCCACTACCTCGGTATGTATAGGATGTATGGTAAACAGCAACGCCGCAATGAACGCCATCATAGGCGAGCTTTTGAATACTATATACCGAAAAAAATAAAGCAGCACTACCATAGACAATATGAACCAAAGCACATTGAATACATGCCGCACGTGCATATCCCTGATCAGCCGCTTCTCCTGCTCGCCGCGCACACCATAGGCATTATTTTGCTTCATGGTGCTATCCATCTTATCTTCCGGTATAGTGCCAAAGAACTGCTGCTCTATGGCAAATGTAACAATAGACAACGGCCTGTAACGCCCGCCGGATAACTGGTTGGTGGTATTGAGCTGCTTGTAATAGCTATCATAAGCATCCCGGCTCAGTATCTTGGGTATGCCCGAAAAACCTTCCTGCACATACTCATTCTTTACGATCACAATACCATCATCATGCGCGTACTCATTAAAGAAGCTGTTGAAATAAAATACAAATGCCAGTATGGCCAGTATCCATGCCTGCACCTTAAAATCGTAGATAGACAACGGTTTGGCTTCAGCCTGCACAGGCATTGCAGGCGCAGGCGTGGCTTGCTGTTTTTGCTCTGCGGCAGTATTATTTCTATTTTTTTTCTTTGACATGTTTACCGGTACTTCCAACTAACAATATAAGCTATTCTATTTGACGCAAGGCACTTAACATCCCGCAAAATCATTGACCACCCCCTCCAACTCTGCTGCTGCCGTATCCAGGTGCTCGTTGATAATAATACGGTCGAACTGCGGGGCGAACGTAAGCTCATGCGCTGCTTTGTCTATGCGCTCCTGCAGGCTTTGCTCCGTTTCTGTGCCGCGCAACTGCAGCCGCTCGCGCAGCACCTCCAGCGATGGCGCTTCAATAAAAATGGTAATGCAGTCATCGGGATATTTATCCCTGATGGCCAGCGCGCCCTTCACATCTATATCTACCAGCGGCACCTTGCCGGCCTGCCATATACGCTCCAGCTCCGAGCGCAATGTACCATAATACTTACCGGTATACACCATCTCCCACTCTACAAATTCGCCCTTATCTATCAGCTCTTTGAACTGGCTTTCCTCATAAAAATAATAGTCTTTAGCGTGTGTTTCTCCCGGCCTCGGTGTGCGCGTACATGCAGATATAGAAAATGCAAGGTGCGTACACGAAACCAGCAACCGCTTTACCAAAGTGGTCTTACCCGAACCCGATGGGGCCGTGATAACAATGATCTTTCCGTTGGTCAAATTCAAAAATTATATGCGAATAAAACAAAAAAAAACGGCTTATGCTAATAATGAAAGCATAAAAAAAGAGGCAGCC
>CAIVKT010000546.1 GCA_903906615.1 uncultured Bacteroidota bacterium
AGTCTTCTTTATCTAATTCTCTGAATAATTCTTCTATCGGCCTTAGTCTTTGAGGATTATCTGCAATTGCCTGAAGGTTTATATCAATAATGTCTTTTTGCCACTGCGGTAAGTCTCCTTCTATTGATTCAACATCAGGATATTTATTCCTTATTCCATTCCATTCGTCAATCGGAATGATTACGGCTGTAGTGTTGCCTGTATTATCAGAAATATATTGTAACGACATAATACAAAGATAGCTAATTCAAGGCGAAAATGTAGCGTTAAAATTTTGGTATTTTATTCATTTCAACCACCCACTCTTCCCCACTTCGCTCATGATAACCCCAGTCGCCCCTACATGCGCCTGCATAAAACCCTGCAACGATGCACTTATGCCCTTTCTGTAGTCCTCATGAGATACTAACTTCTTCAAAATAGCCTTGCACTCCTGCGAATCATTAACCGGGAACACATATTTGAGCGCTGCCAGCTCCTTAGCTTCCACAAATTTCGCATACACAGGCCCGAAGACCACCGGCAACCCGAAGATGGCGGGCTCCAATATGTTATGGATACCACCCTTCTGAAAACCACCGCCTATAAAAGCGACATCGCCATAAGCAAACAAGCGGGAGAGCATGCCAATGTTGTTGATGATCAGTATTCGCTTATCAGCGCCCGTGTTCTCTGCATCTAGTGAAGAGAACAATATGGCATCTGTGCCAAAGAGTTGCTGCACTTTCTGTACGTGTGGCTCATCAACCTCATGCGGGGCAATGATCAACTTCCAGTTGGCGGGCAACACTGATAAGCACTCTTTCAATACATCTTCATCGCCGGGCCATGTGCTGCCAGCTATCAGTATATGGTTATCGCCCTTGAACTTTTCTACGAGCGGGATAGATGTGACGTTGGCAGCTATCTTGGCCACGCGGTCGTAGCGGGTATCGCCGGACACTACTACGTTGCTGCTTATACCTATGGTTTGCAATACTTGTTTAGAGTCCTCATCCTGTAAAAAGAAAAAGGTAAAGCAGCCCAACATTTTCCGGAACAGGCCGCCATACCATTTAAAGAAAACCTGGTCTTTGCGGAAGGCGCCCGATACCAGCAGCGTAGGTATGTTCTGCCGTTTCAAAGCAATGAGGTAGTGATACCAAAATTCGTATTTCACGAACGCCGCCATGGCGGGCTGCACCATACGTATAAACTCTCCGGCATTGCGTTTGCTGTCGTGCGGCAGGTAAAAAACATAGTCGGGCAGGCTGTTTTTCTTACACGCTTCGTAGCCTGATGGGGAGAAGAAAGTGACTACGATCCTATACGCGGAATATTGTTGTTTAATGGCTTCTATAAGTGGTTTGGCCTGCTCAAACTCCCCCACCGAGGAGCAGTGTATCCAAATGCGCTGCTCACCGGGCCGCAGGGCTTCGTTTATTTTCTGCTGCCAATCCCTTCTGCCACTGATCCATTTTTCAGCCTTGGGGTTGAATAACGCAACAACCCTGATAGCCAACGCATACAACGACAAAAAGAGATCGTACAGAAATAACACTATAGGTAATTATGAGTGAACAATGTGTATGCTACAACCTCCCCTTCTCGTACTGCACTTCTTTAAAGTACTCAACGTCTTTCAGCAGCGCACTGCGCTTTACGAGACGCGTAATGGCTGCTTTTACAGACGATAT
>CAIVKT010000547.1 GCA_903906615.1 uncultured Bacteroidota bacterium
TCATGTTTGCGGTAATGGGCTTCTTTTATATGCTACCGATAACCGTAGTGCCTGATAGGGTGCTTTCGCTTACTATCTATTTTGCACTGCTGCTCACGGTTACCACCTTTATGCTGATCACAGACTTTTCTAATGTGCTGTTTGACGCAAGGGATAAATACATCTTATTTCCCCGGCCGGTGAGCGACCGCACTATTGTGTTATCAAGAATGCTTCATGTATTCATTTACCTCTTCCGGGTGATCATCCCTCTTTCGTTGCCCGGTTGGGTGATGCTGGGATATATGGACGGCTGGAAATCGGCAACACTGTTTATATTACCGCTGCTGCTGCTTTTATTCATGGTACTGTTCATTGTAAATGGGGTGTACCTGTTGATACTCAGGCTGTCCAAACCGGAGCAATTCAAGGATGTGATCAGCTACTTCCAGATAGTGGCAGCTGTTATCTTCTTTGTGAGTGTTTACTTTTTGCCCAGGCTTTTTGATAGTGACCACCCGCATGATTTTAGTTTGCTTAATTATCCTTGGGTGCGTCTTACACCACCATACTGGCTGGCCTGTTGCTGGACGTGGATAGGTTATCATGGCATCTTTACAGGCTCTGCGCTTTATGCCGGACTGGCGATAATATGCCCGCTGCTCTGTTTGTTTATCCTTATCAAATACCTCTCGCCACAATTTGCCCGCCGCATTAGTGGGATAGATACAGTAGCGGATACCAGCCACAAACCTGCTATGGCAGGTAAGGCAGCTAAGAACAAAAGCGGAAGGATGTATATTGCCTTTGCCAACCTCTTTAATACCACCGATGATGCTAAGGCGGGCTTTATGATCGGATGGCTGCAAACGGGCAGAAGCCGTTCTTTTAGAATGAGGGTATATCCTTCTTTTGCTTTTGTACCGGTTTACTTTGTATATATGCTCACAATGGGCCGCCAGTCTTTCAGCTATTCTTTTCATCACCTTGCTGAAGGATCTAAATTCCTCCTGTTGCTGTACATGTCTTCCTTTGTCATGATCTCGGCTCTTAACTATTTAACCATGTCTGATCAATACAAGGCTGCCTGGGTATATTACTCAGCGCCACTGGCTTTGCCGGGCAAGATAATGCTGGGCGCATTCAAGGCGATATGGGTAAAGTATTACTTTCCTTTCTTTATAGCTATTGCGGCATTTGTGCTGTACGTATGGGGCATCGGATCATTGCTGGACATTGCGCTGGCTTTTGTGAATGTCACCTTATTTGTATCGTGTGTGGCACGGGTAAGTTTCCGGTTCCTTCCGTTTTCTATGGCCGAGCAGATGAAGCAGGGAGGGGCGCGTATAGCCAAGTCGTTTTTGAGTATGCTTATTCCATTGGCATTTGGCTTCGGGCATTATGCGGCCGTTAATGTATGGTGGCTCAAGTGTATTTTTCTGGTGCTGTCGGCCATATTGCTATGGCTTGTGTGGGATAGCTACGCCAATACTACATGGCAGAAAATAGTAAAGGGGGCTGAGGAGCAGTAGTTGATCAGCTGATTTTATGATTAGCTAATTGGCTGATTGTGTGTTTTTATAGTAAGAAAGTCGTTTAGAATTTGGTTTATGATAAAGAATATTTCTGTGGCCTTGCTGGCTGTTGCGGTATTGGCGGGTTGTAAAAATAGTAGCACTACTAAAAGTGCGCAGGTGACTAATGCGGGTACTGTGCCTGTTGCTAAGGATGTGCATACGCTATCTAATGCCGACAGCGTGGATATGCAGCACCTGGACCTGGACATAGCCGTGAATATGGATAAAAAACAGATCAGCGGTAACGCCCTGTGGACAATCAATAACAAGGAAAAGGTAAAAACACTGAAACTGGATACCTACGACCTGTCGATAGATAGTGTATTGGTGGATAGTAAGAAGGTGACTTATAAGCTGGATCCGCAGATCAAATTCCTGGGGAGTGCGCTGCATATACCTATTGGCGCTACATCTACGGCTGTACGGATATATTACCATACCGGCGCTGATGCGCGTGCGCTGCAATGGCTGGACCCGCAGCAAACACATGACAAGCTGCACCCGTTCCTGTACACACAATCGGAATCTATATATGCGCGCTCGTGGATACCTTGTGCTGATGGGCCGGGGATAAGGTTCACATATACGGCACGGGTAAAAGTACCGAAGGGGTTGCTGGCATTAATGAGTGCATCGAACCCACAGGAGAAAAATGACAGTGGTATTTACCACTTCAATATGGAACTGCCTATACCGGCATACCTGATGGCGCTGGCTGTTGGCGATATTGCTTTTAAGGCTGTTGATGAGCGCACGGGTGTATATGCAGAGCAGGGCGTAGTAGAAAAAGCACACTGGGAACTGGAAGGCATAGGCGATATGGTAAATGCCGCAGAGCAACTGTATGGCCCGTATCGCTGGGGCAGGTATGATGTGCTGGTGCTGCCACCGGGCTTCCCGATAGGGGGTATGGAAAATCCGAGGCTTACCTTTTGCACACCTACTATTCTGGCGGGTGACCGGTCATTAGTGAGCCTTATAGCGCATGAACTGGCGCACAGTTGGAGCGGCAACCTGGTGACGAATGCCACATGGGACGACTTCTGGATGAATGAGGGCTTTACAGATTACTTTGAGCGCCGCATCACAGAGCGCATGCTGGGCAAGAGCTATGTGGATATGCTTTGGGAACTGGGCTACCAGGACCTTGTTGACCAGGTGAAGGATTTGGAGAAGACGCCAAAGGATACCTGGCTGAAACTGGATCTTAAGGGCCGAGACCCGGACGATGGCCTAACGGACATACCGTATGAAAAAGGATCACACTTTCTGGAGCTTATAGAGCGCACAGTAGGCAGGGATAGCTTCGATCATTTCCTGGCGAAGTATTTTAACGCACATGCTTTTAATACCATCACCACGGAGGAATTTTTAGTGTACCTGGATAGTAACCTGATACATGGCGATACCGCGATCCTGAATAAGCTACAGATAAACAAATGGGTGTATGGCCCCGGCATACCCGCCAACTGCCCGCGCGCAGGGCAGGAGCGCTTTGCAAAGGTAGACTCGGAGCGGGTACGCTTTTTGAATGATGTACCGCCTGCGAAGCTGGCGACCAGTGAATGGACGACACATGAATGGCTTCAATTCCTGAGGAAGATGCCACCGGCATTGTCTGCCACACAAATGGGTAAGTTGGATGAGGCCTTCAACTTTACCACTACCGGCAATAGCGAGATCGCTGATCTGTGGTTTGTGATGTCGGTAAGAGCTGGGTATAGCAAGGCTTATGGCGCTATGGAAACCTTCCTGAGCAGTGTGGGCAGGCGCAAGTTCCTGGAGCCGCTGTACGGCGAAATGATGAAGACACCGAAGAATGCCCCAATGGCTAAGCGGTTGTATGCGAAATACCGCAAGAATTATCACCCGCTGGCACAGGAAAGCCTGGATAAGCTGATGGCTAAATAATGCGATAATGTGGAGGAATGTGGCTAATAATTTACTTGGACAACGGGTTAATTATACCGATATCGCTTCAAACAACGGCATTAAATAGGTCTTTGCAACCTTATGGTGAAATTTTCTCGTGATCAAATTTGATGTTTGATTGGCTTTAGTTTGACTGCTCCTATTTCTGGTGTATGATATGCCTTTTATAAACCGGCATCCTGATTTTTACATCTACTCCCGTTCATCGTATTTCCGTGGGTCATGGTGTAGATTACCATACTGGTCTAGCTTAGAGTTACTTAAATGGCTTGCAAAAGGATAGTATTCTATATCGAACTTTTTTGAATAATAATAATACTTCCGGTTACTATTTATTTTAACAAACAGGTCGTCAATTCCTCTTTTTAAATAGTAGTTTACCTGCTTGAAATTACTGTTCAGTATTATTAGCCCTTTCCCCATTACAGGAATGTAAGCAGTAGTGGGAACTTTATTTTTGTTGTCTACCTCGTTAATTGGATCTTTAAGAGGATAACCATAATAATCAAATGAGTGCTTCGTAGTGGAGCTGTCTATATTGTTTTCCTCATGAATGGGACCTTCAACAGGATAACCATAATAAGCAATCAGGTAATTGGTCGTTGTACTGTCTATGATGATATGCTTTACAGGGTTTAAGTTGGTATCCAGCAGTATGCCTGCAAACTTCTTTTCTTTTACCA
>CAIVKT010000548.1 GCA_903906615.1 uncultured Bacteroidota bacterium
AGCCTCTGCTGCAATTGAAGTTTTTCTTTAGGTCCGATAGCGCCTGGCTGTTTTCTGCCGCGCGTTTCTCCAATCAGGCTTTCGATACCTTTGTCCCGGTACGTATTTTTCCAATTGCGAATACTATCTCGATTCGATTTGGTCTTAAATACAAGTTCCTGAGTGGAAGTTATCCCCTGAAGTATTGCAAGCAGCATTTTTATTCTTGGTTTGGTTGCAGCGGTTGATTTGCGAAGTAACGCTGTCAGTTCTTCTTCGGTCTCTTTGACCGTAACTGTTAGTAAGATTGCCATACTTAACCACAGCAAAAATCATGCCGAATTATTTAGTCTAATTGGTATAATGACCACCCGCACCATCTGCTGCATCCCACCATCATCCGCTTTATACACACCCATATACACCCCTCCCGCCAGCGCGGCAGGCAGCCGCACATCTGTGGCGCCGCTCGCTACCTTATACGCTGCCACTTGATGCCCCACCATGTTATACACTACAAAGCTTCCTGCCTCCGGCGATTGTATAGTTATATCCCCACTTGTAGGGTTGGGCCATACCGATAGCTCCCTCTCCCTTGGAGAGGGCTGGGGAGAGGTACCAAGCGATGGCGGCGCACACACTGCCAGCCCGGGCCCGGAGGCCGTTACTGCGCGCACATTGGTTTCTCCATTAAAAAACATATTACCGCAGCTATCTATGCACAGGTCAAAGGGCGTTATTTCTGCTGTAGTGGCTGGGCCATTATCACCAACGGTATCTGCCAACATCGCACCTATGCCGCTTCCGACATAGGTCGTAATGATGCCAGTGCCGATATCCACCCTACGTATCCTAAAATTTCGCAGGTCTGCAAAATACATATTATCAAGCTTATCGAATGCAATGCGCACTGGCAAGTTGATGCCTGCTACTGTTGCTGGCCCACCATCACCACTATAGCCCCCCCCAGGCCTGATGTTGGACCAATACCGACCACTGTTGTTATTATACCCGTTACCGCATCTATGCGTCTTATTCGATTATTGTACTGATCTGCTACATATACATTTCCATGGCTGTCTAACGCTACGCCTTCTACCCCATCAAATAAAGCCGCAGTAGCCTGACCGCCATCGCCTGCATAACTGCCATGTGTGCTATAACCACCTACAGGCGAACCCGCAATAGTAGTGATGATTCCAGTAGCTGCGGTTACTTTGCGTACGGTATTGTTGAAATATTCCGCTATGTACAGATTGCCTTCGGGGTCTATAGCTACCCCTCTCGGCTGATCCAATAGTGCAGCCGTCGCAGGGCCACCATCGCCGCCATAACCACCTGTCGAAGTACCTGCGACAGTAGTGATAATACCGGTAGACATATTCACTTGTCTTACTCTGCTCTTGTTATCTGCTATATACAAATATTCTATACCATCAATACTATTTACACATACTCCGAAAGCACCTGATCCTAAAATAGCACTAGTGTCATGTCAATTTAATTTTGTCTGTTAAAATAAATTTGTAGCTTTATCCTCCAAAAACGATGGTACGCTACAAGGTTACTCTAACAGAGGAAGAACGATTGCAGTTAAAAGCGATAATGAGCAAAGGCAAGCACA
>CAIVKT010000549.1 GCA_903906615.1 uncultured Bacteroidota bacterium
GATCATTTTTTGCGGGCATTATTTTCCATCTCGACAAGTGTGAATAACCGTGCAGTTCCTGATTCATATTCTTTCGTTCTTCTATCCATTTCGGCTAAAAAAGCCGAATCGGTCCATGCGTCTTCTTTATGTTCCACCTCCAGCATGGCGTAGATCATTTTTACGGTTTTATCATCAGCAAGGTCAATGAACTTTTTTACTTCTTGTCGTATGTTTATTGTTTGTGCCGTATTCATTTTTGATGATGATTTATACAAATTTACCAGAACTAAACCGCCTTGAGGGGCAGGTTATTTACAATATCCGATTTTATCTCTGGTACTATATCCTTTCAATAAAATGTTTTTACAACCCCCGGTTTATCGCTGGATAGAAAATAGCTGTACCATATTTGCTGGGCAATGGTGTTGGTGGGGTGGTATTCCTCGTATTTAGCGATGATGCTTTTTACATCTTCTATGCGCAGCCAGCACATGGTATTGGTTTCCTTCCAGGCTCCCGTTTCGTCGAGTATATATTGTAGCGGTGCAATAGCTATGACGCGGGACCCTATCTGGCCCGTATGCGGATCGAATGTCCATTTACTGTTTCGTTTTTTGTGAAAGATTATTTTCTTGTTTCTGTCCAGAAGTAGTCGTCCCATATGTGGCCGGCGAGGGTGTTGTTGGGGTGGTACTGTTCGTAACGGGCCAGTATGGCGCTGATGTCGGAGAAGCGCAGCCAGAAGGTGACTTGTGTGTTGTCGCCATCAAGGTCTTTGAGTGGCGCCATGCCTATCACCTGTATCTCTGTTTTGCCGGTGGTAGGGTAGCAGCTCCATTCTTCCAGCACCTTGTACTTATGCACTGTTTCAGAGTTGAGCTCGTGGTTGCCTGCCATCTTATTGAAATCGGCAATGGTGAGCCTGCTGGTGAAGTTGTGGTCGTTGCTGGTGTAGGCAGTTATCTTACCGCCTTTGATCAGGTTCACAAACATATCTATCAGCGAGTTCTCGGTGCTCACATCACTTATGTGGTGGGCGCTCGTATCTACCTTGCCCATATCTATGATGCGCACTATTTGTTTTTTCCACACAATGCCGCCCGCATCCGGGGGCTTTGCAGCAGGCGGCGGAGGCGCAGGTGCGGCAGGTTTCTGTGCGATGGCGGAGGTGCCGGCAAAGGCAAAAATAGTGATGGCCGATATGGTGATCCATGTACGCATATTCATAGTGCTTTTATTTGGGACTTTAAATGTAAAAATAAATATAATGTTATGCAAGTAACAAAGCATTAATATTTCCGTATATTTTGGGATATGAGTGTGCCGGGGTTATTTTTTGATCGCTAAAAGGTGCTTGTGCGGTAAAGATCACTTCCAGAAAACCTCCTTCGCTATGGCTACGGCGGTTGAAAAAGGTTAATTTTTCTTCCATTTCGGGTGAGTTTCCGATTCTTTCCGATTCTTTCCGGTTTTTTCCGGTGATCGAAGGGATACGGAAATTGGTGTATCGCTTTGTGGTAAAGGGTTTCGTTGGGTTTTA
>CAIVKT010000550.1 GCA_903906615.1 uncultured Bacteroidota bacterium
ATTACTTTTTCTTATCCACGTCTTTTTTAGCGCGGGCGTTCATACCATCTACTACATCCTTAGTGATGTCGTATTGCTTGTTGACATACAGCAAGGGCGAGCCTGCATAGGAGTAGGAAAGAATGTAATCGTAGTTGTGGGTCTTATTGTACTCATCCAGGAAGCCGTCCAGTTGGCCTTTCAGCTCTTTGTTGAAGTCTTCCTGCTCTTTCATCAGTTGGTCGGTAAGTGTTTGCTTACGTATCTTCAGGCTCTGGTCTTGCTGGTTGAGGCGCTTGTTGGCAGTTTCGTATTCAGTTTGGGTAAGGGTATTGGCGCGGGCTTTCTTCTCCACTTCCTGGGCATCGCTGGCCATCTGCTGGTAAGAGCGTTGCAACTCCTGTTCCA
Organism: uncultured Bacteroidota bacterium; assembly: GCA_903906615.1. Lineage (GTDB taxonomy): Bacteria > Bacteroidota > Bacteroidia > Chitinophagales > Chitinophagaceae > Nemorincola. The sequence continues at coordinate 388 of CAIVKT010000550.1, forward strand.
TCTGCTCTTCGCGGCTTTTAAATTCTTCGCGTTTGGCTTTGAGGAGCTCGTACTTGGATTCGAGCGAGTCCATGTTTACGTAAGCGATCTTAGCGCCGCCTACAGGTACGGGGTTAGTAGATGATATGCTGCCGGTAGTTGCAGCGCCACCCTTGTTATTGGCATTGCAGCCGGTAAGCATTAAGGCCCCGGAAATGGCTACTGTATATAAAGCGATGAAAAAGTTCTTCATTGATGCGTGTGTTTGATTTATGGAAAACCAAAAGTAATATCTAATGGATAATATTGCACTTACTTTATTTCATAAAGTTGTCATAATAAATGCAGGATGGCAGTCATAATATATAAGATCATCCTTCTTTTTTATCTTTTTCATCACCGTCTTTGGGTTTAGCGTTGCCTTCCTTGTCCTTATTCAGCTCTTCATTGGCCTGTTTGATCTCGTATTCCAGTTCGGGGTCTATGTTCTGCTCCTCTACCTTTTTGGCCTTTTCCATCAACTCATCGCGGTGATCCTGCAGCCACTTTAGTTCTTTTTTGCCATAAGACAGGCGGGTGAAGAGTACAAACAGAACAGGAACAATGAATATGGAAATGGTTGTGGAGGCTATCATACCACCGAGTACAGTATAGCCGATGGTGTTACGAGCCACAGCACCAGCACCTGTGGCCAGTACCAGCGGCAGCACACCGAGTATAAAGGCAAAGGAGGTCATGATGATGGGGCGCAGGCGCAGGGCGGCCCCTTCGAGGGTGGATTTGATAAGTTCTTCGCCCATGTCCACGCGCATCTTGGCAAACTCCACGATGAGGATGGCGTTCTTGGCAGAGAGGCCAATGAGGGTGATGAGCCCTATCTGCGCATATACATTGTTACTGAGGCGTGGCACCAGCGTGAGCGCGAGTATGGCACCAAAGACACTGATAGGCACTGCCAGCATCACAGAGAACGGAACCGACCAGCTTTCGTACAAGGCAGCCAGGAACAGGAATACAAATATGATAGAGCACAGGAAGATGTACACAGTAGTGGAGCCTGCTTTTATCTCTTCGTAACTCAATCCTGAAAACTCGTAAGTGTAGCCCGGCGGCAACTCCTTTGCAGCGGTCTCTTTGAGCACATCTATGGCCTGCCCGCTGCTGTAGCCCTGCGGTATAGCGCCATCGACCTCGGCAGATCGGAAGATATTAAAGTGAGTGATGAGCGGGGCAGTTTCGGTAGGCTTGTAGCTGATGAGCGTACTAAGCGGGAGCATATTGCCAGCCGAGTTGCGCACATAATATTTGTTCATGTCTGAGATAAGCGCGCGGAAGGTGGTATCAGCCTGCACCACCACATGGTAGGTGCGGTTGTAGAGTGTAAAGTTATTGACAAACAGGCTGCCCATGTATGCCTGCATAGTAGTGAACACATCAGAGATATTAACGCCCAGCTTCCGGCATTTCACACGGTCTACTGTGAGGTCATAACTTGGTGTATGCGCGGAGAAAAGACTGAAGGCAGTGGCCGTAGCGGGGTTCTTATGCAACGCCCCCACAAATTTCTTCACCACTTTTTCAAAGGCATGAACATCGTCGGTGGTATTTCCCTGCTCTATCTGCATGGCAAAGCCCGCGGCCTGCCCTATGCCGCGTATAGGCGGTGGCGGTATCACCTGCACCACGGCATCTTTAATGCCCGCGGCAGCTATCTTTTTATTGATAACGCC
>CAIVKT010000551.1 GCA_903906615.1 uncultured Bacteroidota bacterium
ATCAACCAACCAGGCCAGTGGCTGGCAGGGGCCAGGCCGCCACACAAAAACAAGTCTGAGGAACAACATGCTCCAACCAAACGTACTTGAAATCAGTAAATTTGTACAAACACAAAAAATGGACAGCGCAGCAATAAGAAAAAAATTACATCCATTTATCGAAACTGCTGACAATAAATTGATCAAAGCCCTTTATACCATTCTTGAAAGTGATATCAATCGGATGCCTTCCTATACACAAGAAGAAATAGATAGACTACATAAACGAGCAGAAAAATATTTAAACGGGCAAGGGAAAACATACAGTGTCGAAGAATCTCATGCTCATATCAGACAACAAAAGCAACCATAACTTTTACCCAGCCGCACACACCGGCAGATGCCTCACCGGGAAATTCATTGAATTAGCTATGAAGCATTTGGCGTGGGCCATATCATGTAGTTCATTGGCCTTTGCTATCATAGAGGCATCTTTTACCGTCACCACAGGGTGCAATACCACTTCTTTAAAGTGGCCGCCGCCGCCTTCCAGTTGCAGCATCACGCCCTTTGGTTCATCCACATAATCAGTAACGATAATACCCGCATCTGCACAAAGATGAAAGAACCACAGCATGTGGCAGGTAGATAACGATGCCACCAGCATATCCTCCGGGTTATACTTAGTTACATCGCCACGAAAAGGCGCATCTGCCGAGCCGAGAATATCCGGTTTATTCTTTGCGGAGATTGTGTGGTGGCGGTCGTAGTCGGCATAGCCTGTAGTCCCTTCGCCACGGTTGCCGGTCCAGGTCACTTTTAGTGTGTAATGATGTTCTTTCATAAACGTATATTAAGGTTTAAAAAAATGCGGCACAAATCTGCTTGTATTATTCGTGATCAGCCCGCTCGATTCACGGATGCCCATACCGGCAGGTACGCCACCTATCAGCCAGCTTCCTATTACCGGGTGGTTACCGTCAAAATCAGGCAGCTCTGCATAGTCTTGTATCACGTATCCCTCAGTTCCGTATTCGCCACCGGTTTGTTCTATCACCTCTCCATTCTTCACGATCTTTACATTTGCACCTTCTCTTGAATAAACTGGCTTTTGCACATACTTACCCGGTTGATACAACACCTCTGTGGCCCTGTAGGTGGCGGGTAATATATACTTGCAATCCGGGAACAACTCGTGCAGGTACACCAGCAGCATTTTATTGCTCCACAGCGCTTTGTAAGCAGGCTCTATCCACATAGTACTTTCGCGGCTGCCGGGAAGGCTCTTACCAAATTCCTCATGAAACATCCACTCGTAGGGGTATAGTTTGAAGATATTGCCCAATACAGTACCGTCCGTTTTATAAAATTCGCCTTTGTCATCCACTCCTATTTCATTCATGTACATAAAATCGGTGCGCAATCCTGCCTGGTCGGCCACATCCTGCATATACTTGGTGGTCATCAGGTCTTCCAGGTTATCTCCGGCACAGGCAAAAGTGAGCACATTGGGCGCATAGAAGTAAGGCGCGCACACCTGCATATGCGCCATCAGCTTTTCGTGTATGGAGTTGAATTGATCCAGGCTGCTATCGTAATCCTGTAGCCAGTACCATTGTATCACACTGGCTTCCAGCAGCGATGTGGGTGTATCCGCATTAAATTCCAGCAGCTTTATATCGCCATTGTTATAAGCAAGGTCCATACGGCCATAAAAGCTGGGCATATCCTCATTCCACGACCATTTGATGAGGTCAGCGTATTCTTTCGGGATAAAGAACCTGTCCCACAGGTCGTTCTTGATCACATGCTCCACTACCGCTATACACTTCTCAAATATATCGGCAGTGGCCGCTTCTATGAGGTCCACCTCGGCAGCAGTAAACTCATAAGCCGCAGTTTCGCTGTAGTAAGCTTCATTTTTATAGAACAGGAAGCCCTGGTCTTTTACTTTTTGCTCCCAATCTTTCCTGGGTGTAATGATATGTCGTTGCATAGATACTGGAATATAGTTGGCATGATATTTTTTACTCCCCACCTGAAGCGCCGTGCGCCGATTCGCCAAAGCCACCGGACCTTATACCGCCCGATGCAGCCCTTGGCGAGAAGGACGGATCGACAATTTCGGAGGAAGCCGCAGGTGCGTAAGCTCCGGGATTGATCATATTATTGCGGTGCAACTGGTACCAGCCGCCGCCATAATAGCGGTAGTAGTGATATGCCCCGTTGTGGTAAACGGCTGTATCGCGCGTGTGGCCGGTAGCATCTTTGCCATAGCTCCAGTCATCTTGGTGGTTATCGCACGAAGTTATAGCCGCAAGCAACACGGCAGAAAGGATGATATTTTGAGATTTTTTTTGAGATTTGCCCATGCAGTTAAATAAAAAGTTGTTACATTCGGCAATATATACTAAATTTAGAAAACGGATGTTAATGTACTAACCATAAAATTACAGATCATGAAGCAAAAGAAGATCGTGATTTTTGCAGTGATGGCGATAGTTGTAATGATCAGCCAAACATGCAGGGCTATTGACAATACCCCTGAGAACCTATCGGCGCTGGTTAAGCTCATGCCCGGCGCTACTACACAGGATAATGTGACGTTTATGTTTGGCAAGCCCACCAAGGTGGAAGAGAATAAAAAATCGACAAAATGGTATTACAGCAGTGGCGCGGGCAACCTCGTTGTGAGCTGGGATAATAAATCTGCGCTACTATCAAAATTCTCTTTCACCGGCGAAGCGGCCTCTCAGGTTGTTTTTGACCGAAAGATGCAAAGCATGCTGAAATCAGGCACTACTGATATAGCCACAGCACTCAAGCTATTAGGCACACCGCGCGATATGAACATTAAAGAAAATACCCAGGAAGTACATTATGCGTTTCAGCACAATGTGCTCCGGTTATTCTTCCGCGATCGCGTATTGGTTGATTTTTGTTTGATCAGTAATCAATAGTGGCTTGTATGCCACGGTCTATAAGCTGCTCCGCCTGCGGGCGCAAGTCCTCAAAGCTACCCTTCTTTACCCCGCACTTTCCTTTATGATGTATCAGTAGTGCGCATTGCTCCGCCTGTAAGTTCTCATGCCCGCATACGTCTACCAGCGATTCAATGACCCAATCGAAGGTATTCACATCGTCGTTCCACACAATAAGGTTGTGCAACGGCTCATCAATTACCGCTACATCGCCTTTTTCATCAGTTTGCCACTGTATACCGGGAAGATGCTCTTGCTCACTTTTCATATTGCAAATTTAAGAAAGAAGTTTTGTATCGAAAAAAATAATCTGCCTGTTATCTTTGCATTCCATGTCCGATCCGTACAAACAGGTTTTCCTTACCCAATCGCCCACCCGCTGGCAACGCTTTAAATGGGCATTCCGTATAGTGGTGTTCATTATCATACTGCTCACAGCCATACTGGGCGTGGCCATACTCAAAGATGTGTTTGTGCCGCCTGTGCCACAGCTCAAAACCGCCAGCGGCTCCTACACCGCTATGATGGATAATGGCAAAAATGAAGCCCTGAAGGCAATAGATATAAAATATAATGGTTTTGCTAAATACATTAGCGGAAAGGAAGCTGAGGCAAAGCATATACGCTACGTGAGCAAGGCCGATAGCCTGCACCCCATAGCGGCGGCTGTGCGCGCTGCTTTTTATGATGCCAGCGATGAACAGGCCTATTTTTCGCTCAAAAACAATGTGGGCAGCCTCAATATGCTGCTGCCCCTTTGGATGACCATAGACTCGCTAACCGACACGGTGACGGTGAATACAGATATGCGCGGCTCCGAGATCATTAGAGGATCAGGCGTGCCGGTTGTGGCTGTTATTTCTAACTTCTCCGGCGATGATTTTAATGGCGCGGTACTGCACCAGGTACTCAATGACAATATAAAAAGGGCAAGGCTCATCAACCAAATAGTAGCCGTTATACAGCAAAATCATTTTGCAGGTGTAAATATTGACTTTGAAGAATTGCAGGAAACCTCTGATGAGCCGCTCATCAATTTTATGAAGGAGTTGTATGCCCGCATGCACCCGTTGCACCTGCTGGTAACCCAAGATGTATCGCCCTTCAACAGCGATTATAACTATAAGGAGCTGGCTAAATACAACGACTACCTCTTTTTGATGGCGTATGACGAGTACAACAGCGGCAGCGTACCGGGGCCCGTCAGCTCGCAAAAATGGATACAGGCAGCAATTGATGAAGCAGTGAACCAAATAGGCCCCGATAAGCTGATACTGGCCATTGCCGGCTATGGCTACGACTGGGGCAAGGGCAGTAAGGGATCTGATGTGACCTATGCCGAAGCCCTGAGCATAGCGAGCGAGTCGGATGCAAAAGTGATATTCGACACTGCATCTTACAACCTTACTTACCAATACGACGATGAAAGCGGCAACCCGCACACCGTATATTTTACCGATGCCGCTACCAACTTCAATACCATGCGCTTTGCATCGGAATATGAATTAGGTGGCGTAGCCCTGTGGCGATTAGGCTCTGCCGATACAAGATTGTGGACTTTTTACAACAAAGACCTCAGCGATGCCGCCGTAGACAGCTTTAAATACGATGTGCTGCGCAATGTGCAAATCAGCTACGATGTAGACTATATAGGAGAGGGTGAGATACTGGATGTGCTGACCACACCAAAGGCCGGACATATAAACCCCACGATAGACACCGCAGAAGACCTGGTGACCAACGAGGTGTATGAGAGCATGCCCTCCATATTTGTGATCAAGAAGTATGGCAAGAAAGACAAGAAAGTAGTGCTGTCTTTTGATGACGGGCCGGACGAACGCTACACCCCACAGATCATAGACATACTGAGCAAAAATCATGTACCCGCCGTCTTTTTTATGATTGGCGAGAATGCGCTTAACAACATACCTATTGTAAAGAGAATATACAACGAAGGCTTCGAGATAGGCAACCACACCTTTACACACCCCAACATTGCCGAGATCAGTCAGAAGCGTGCCTTGCTGGAGTTGAACAGCACCCGGCTGCTGCTGGAAAGCATCACGGGACATTCGACTGTACTCTTCCGCGCGCCATATAATGCCGACTCGGAGCCGGAGACCATGCAGGAACTGGAGCCCGTGGCCTTTGCCAAAGACAATAAATACCTGACCGTAGGTGAGTCTATAGACCCCAACGACTGGGAGAAGGGCGTAACTGCCGATACCATCTTCAACCGCCTGGTGCGGCAGGAGCAGCTCGGCAATATCATACTACTGCACGATGCCGGTGGCAACCGCCAGCAAACCGTGATCGCCCTACCCCGCATTATTAAATACTTCAAAGACAAGGGATACACCTTTACCACCGTAGCAGATCTTATTGGTGAAAGACGCGCCCAGCTGATGCCCGCTGTGCCTAAAAACAACAGCTATTATTACATACAGTTCAGCTACTACATGGCCGAGACCGGTTATTGGCTGGCCCACTTGCTGTTTTACGTTTTCATTACCTGTATTATTATATCCATAGGCCGCATACTGGTACTGGCATATTTTGCCACGAAAGAATACAGGAGAGAGAAGAAACACAAGCTGCCGCCGCTGGCTACCAACCCCAAGGTGAGCATCATAGTGCCTGCCTACAACGAAGAGGTGAATGCAGTACGCTCCCTCAACAACCTGCTGAAAAGCGACTATCCTAATTTCGACATCCTCTTTGTTGACGATGGCAGCAAAGACACCACTTATACAAAGGTATCAGAAGCGTTTAAAAATGACACCCGTGTACGGGTACTTACCAAGCCTAATGGCGGCAAGGCATCCGCGCTCAACTACGGCATAGCGCAAACCGATGCCGACTACGTGCTGTGCGTGGATGCTGATACCAATATAGCCGCCAATGCCCTGCACCTGCTCATCCGTCACTTTGCTGATGAGCGCGTGGGCGCAGCAGCAGGGAATGTAAAGGTGGTAAACGAGGTAAATATCCTCACCCGCTGGCAGAGCATAGAATATATTACCAGCCAGAATTTTGACCGCAACGCTTTCGCCAGTGTGAACGCTATAACCGTTGTGCCGGGCGCTATTGGGTTATTCAGGAAGAAAGCGATCGAAGAGGCGGGAGGATTTACCAGCGATACTTTTGCAGAGGACTGCGACCTAACCATGCGTATGCTGCGCGCCGGCTATCTTATTAAAAATGAGAACGAGGCCATAGCGCTTACAGAAGTACCTGAAACGATGGGGCAATTCCTTAAACAACGCTTCCGCTGGAGCTTTGGTGTGATGCAATCGTTCTGGAAGAACAGGGATGCCCTTTTCAATAGTGACTATGGGGCGCTCGGCTGGATAGCCCTGCCCAATATACTGGTATTCCAGATCATGATACCGCTGATAGCCCCGCTGGCCGATGTGTTCATGTTCTTCGCCATCTTTACCGGCAATGGCGCTATGATATTGCTGTACTATGGTCTGTTCATGCTTATAGACCTGGCGGTAGCCGTACTCGCCTTTAAGTTCGAGAAAGAGAATATGCTGAAGCTGGTGTGGCTGATACCGCAACGCATTGTGTATCGCTGGCTGATGCTGTACATACTTTACAAATCAATAAGAAGGGCTATAAGAGGCCAACTGCAAAGCTGGGGCGTACTGAAGCGCACCGGCAACACACAGGAAAACGCAAGACTGCGATCATTCAAAATATAATGAGCACCACAGATAACTCCATACTTGGCCTGAAACTGCCCACCGATCCCCGCTGGGTAGATCTGGCATCTATATCTCTTGAGGAGATACTGCGCGACCATGCCTTCTGCGAGCAGAAAGCAGCCACACAATGTATATCACTGATATTGCGCTACTCCGAAAAAACTGAGCTGGTATCGGCCCTGTCGCCTATTGTTACCGAGGAATGGGGGCATTTCAGGATGGTATGGACAGAGATCAGAAAGCGGGGCTACACTTTGGGCCGTAGCCGTAAGGATGAGTATGTGAACCTGCTGCTGCAACACGAGCCAAAGGGGCTGCACCGGGAGGAGAAACTGCTGCACCAACTGTTGGTATGCGCACTCATAGAAGCCCGCAGTTGCGAGCGTTTCCGCCTGCTGGCAGAAAACCTGGAAGAAGAATATATGCGCAATTTCTACCACAAATTCATGGTATCAGAGGCCGGCCATTACCGGCTGTTCATAGACCTTGCCGAACAATACTTTCCTACAGGGCAAGTACGCAGTGGGTGGCAACATTGGCTACAGGTCGAAGAGCAGGTATTACAACAGCTTACCCCGCGTGGCGACAGGATGCACTGATCACTCTATAAATTTACCACCTTCAAAGTAGCTGATCTTTAGCTTCTCAACCACACCTTCAAAGCTAAAGGGAGAAGTGAGGTATAGCCTGAATTGTCCTTGCTCAAAATAATTGGGTATTGATAGGTAAAAACTGTACTTGTTTGCCGCCGAGTCTATAAACAGCGGCCGGAACAGGCGCACATGGGTATGCTTTATGGAATCACCTCTTTGCAAATCGGCATTTAATGATGTTTGCCACAGGCAATGTGGCGCGCGGATGTCGGCATCTATACGCAGCCACCTTTCTTCCCTGTCATCAGTACATAAGCTGTCTGTGCTTACCGAATAGATCATACCCTTTCCTCCATACTGAAAAACGGCTTTTACAGGAGTATCAATACTGATAGTTTTCCTGAGCGTGTACTTACGCTCATCTATCATCTCCTTATCATCCAGCAGGCTCATATCCAGTGGCGTGGGAGCGGGATTTAGATACACACGGCTGTAGTAGGCCCTGTTCATCTCGTCATAATGTATCACCCCGCTACGGTATTGCGTGATCTGGAAGAGATTTACCCCTATAAGGTACGCGCATAACAGGTAAAACAGCCACTTCCATTTTTTCTGTATCTGCTCTGCAAAGGCCGCAAACGGCAACGCAAACATCGGGTAGCTTTGCATGAGCGCACGTGTAGAGTAGCTGCCACCATAGTGCCAATCCCGCCAGCCTATGATAATGTAAATATTGAGGATGCAAAACCACAGCACCGCCTTGCGGAAGGGATACTTACGAATGAAGAACATACCCACAATAAAGAATACGGTTATCGGCGTATAAATAAACCACCCCTTCTCCCACCCGAAGAGTACCCTGAAGTGCGGCGAAAGGAAATCCCAGCTGCTGCCCACATCAAATATGAAAGAGCCCGTGCTGAACTTCCAATAGATCATTTGAGGCAATACACCCAGCAGGCCGAATATCGCGGCGGCCACTACATGGCTGCGGTATGCTTTTACCAATTGCCACTTTTGGTGTGCGCTTTCTTTGGTCTGCGTATCCCACATAATGGGTATGAAGAGCATGATGGCCTCTGTGGGGCGGCACATGGTAGCCAGTCCTATCACATAGCCCGTTAGTGCCGCAATGCCTATGGTGGGCTTCCTATGCCAGCGCATAGTGGTGTACAACACTACTATATACAGCGGAAAAATGAACGCATGGCTCTGCCCGTTCTCTATTGCGGCATACTCTATAAAATTGGTGGCCAGGCACACCGCCAGCAACGTAAGCGCGGTAGTGGCATCAGAAAAAAATCGCAGCAATATCTTTCGTAGCAGGAAGATACCGAGAAAACAGTACACGAGCACCCCAAACGTAAGTGCATACTGGTAAGGCGGAGAGAACCCATCCGGCGGATAGCCATAGTGGTGCGCCACCCAGTGGCCTATGAAGAAGAAAGGGCTCTCCAGCAGCGCCACACCGCCCAGGTACTTAAAGGTGTATACTCCGTTATCCTGCTTTATGGCCGGGTAGCCGGTACCGCCGCTAACCGCATACTTTTGGTCGATAGCGGGCAGCCATTTCAGCTCTTTGTAATCATGGTAAATGAATATAGACGGCAGGTACAGGTAGTACCCCAACGCATCCCACTCGGTTATCTTCAGCCTCGTGCCACCCTGCTTTAGATCAGAGTATGAAATACGGTACTGCATCATTACCGCACATATCAAAAAGCAGGCAACTAAAGAGAAAGCATTTTTGTTCATTAACAGGGCATTTTTTTTGATGGCATGATTATATTGTTGAACAGGCTTTTTTAGTATATAAAAGTAGTTATATTTGCCTTCTTTCAGCAATGCGCAGCACATTATTTCTCTTTACCCTGTTGATGTTCCTACAACTGTCCTGCGCTGCCCAGGAAGCAGGTTCCCCTGCTGGCTTTGGTGTGGAGGTGAATGCCTTTGAGGGCAAGGTGATCAAGCACACTCCCAAATTCGAGCTGCCCATACCCCAACTGACCACCGGCACCGATATAAACCTGCAATGGAAAACCTATGGCAAGAAACCCTGGCAACAGCGGCGCAGATACCCGATCGTAGGTATCGGTTTTGCCTATACCAATTACGGTATCGACTCTGTTTATGGCCGTTGTTTCAGCGTTTTCCCAAACATCACCATACCGCTTATCACCGGCAAAAAGCTGGAGTGGACCATACGCATAGGCGATGGCATGGGCTATGTGACCCGCGACTACTCGCGCATGCACCCCTTCGATACCATCAATAATGCCATAGGAAGTAAGATCAATGATTATGCTTCTTTTATGACCGATGTGCGCTACCATGTGAACCAGCATTGGGATGTGCAGCTTGGTGTCAACTTCTCCCACATATCCGATGCCTCTTATCATCAGCCTAACCTGGGCGTGAACCTTGCGGGCTTTCATGTAGGCATAAAGTACTTCCCCACTACCTCCCGCCCCGAGCATATAGTACGCGAGCTGAAGCCATTGAAGAACAGGTGGCTCTTCCAGTTCCGCCTGTCTATGGCCTTTGATGAGTCTAATGCCCCACTCGGCCCCGAATACCCCATATACATAGCCACCGGCTATGTGAGCAAAAGATGGATCAGCAAGAACAAAGCATTTGCGGGCTTCGACTACTCCTACCATACCAATATCTATGATTACCTACGCAATAATATGGGTTTCGTAAAGCCGGGTACCGAAGCGCAGTACTCTTATAAGAGCGCATTCTTTGTGGGCAATGAATTCCTGCTGGGCAGGGTGGGTATAGTACTACAGGTGGGCTACTACATACACCAGGCATTCCAGGTAGAGGGGGCGTACTACGAAAAGCTGGGCGGCAACCTGTACCTTATACAAAAAGAGCATGGCCCCATC
>CAIVKT010000552.1 GCA_903906615.1 uncultured Bacteroidota bacterium
ACACAAAGCGGCATCACACAGATAGCGTTTCATTTTGAAAAGCCTATGGTAGTGACCAATGTTGGTGGCTTGGCAGAGGTAGTGCCTGATGGAAAGGTTGGCTTTATAGCCGAGCCAAACCCCACATCAATAGCAGATGCGATCCTCAAATTCTACGAACCCAACTCGCTCCCCAACCTGCATCAAAATATCCTTCACGAAAAAGCAAAATATACCTGGGATACCTTTACGGAGGTGATGATGCAGGCGGTGTTTAGTAAATAACTAATCGTTGTCTTTTTCTTTCTTGCTGCCAAACTTCGGCGTTATCCGCAAAGAGAAATTGATCACCCGGCCCTCAACAGGCCCCCATAGCGGCTTGAATGTTGGGTCGGTTATAGGGCCGGTGTATATCTGCTCATACTTCGTTTGGCGGTAGTCAAACAGGTTTTCGCCATTGACTACCAGCGTGAAGACTTTGCCCAATTTCCTTTCTATCATCAGTGCGGTAAGATAATATGCCGGGGTATTGCTATCGCCGTCCCTGTATTGTGTGCCAATGTACGACCCTTCAAGCCCCACGCGCCAGTTCTTACCAAAGGCCCTTGCGGCTGTAAAGGCAAACCTGTTGCGTGGCGTTAGCGGCATGAATTGGTTTTGTGCCAGGTACTTGCGTTCGGCATCTGTATAGGTATAGCCAACATACAGCTCTATTTTTTTGATCGTCAGCTTCACATAAGTATCAAAGCCCATAGTGTTGACCACGCTGCCTGCGTTGGTAAAGAATACCTGCCCGTTGGCCAGCTGAGTGGCAATAACCGGGTTATTGATCTGTGTGAAGAAGAAAGCGTGGTTCACAAACAGGTCTGCGCCATTGCCCAGGTCTTTTTTGAAGTTCCCCTCCAGGTTATACCCTGTTGACTTTTCAGCTTTGATGTTGGCAGGGAGGGGTTGTATATCCTGCGTAGGGTAGTCTATGATCTGTGGCTCCAGCGGGTTGGGCGTTTTGTAGCCCAGCCCTACGCCTGCACGTGTAGCCCAGGTGTCATTGAACCTATGAAAGAAAGTAAGCCTTGGCAAAATAAAATCACCGTAGCTATTGGTATGGTCGCCACGTAGTCCCCCTTCCAGCGTAGTATTGGTGGTGATGTGCCACGAGTATTGCGCGAAAGCGCCTATGGTGCTGTTGGTGAAATTGCCCAGCGCCAGGCTGTCTGTACCCGGCAGCTTAGTAAAATTATCCCCGGTCACATTTACGCCCACCACCAGGCTGCTGGCCTTCTGCGGAATGAATAAAGACACCTCGCCATAGTAGTTCACTTCATTGCCCTTTATATCATCGGTATTGGTTTCTATATCCCTGTTGAAGGAGCTGGCGCTGCCCTTTACGGTCAGCTTACCCAGCTTAGGTAGTGTGCGCTCCAGTATCAGCTCACCCGTATGGCGTTGGGTGTTGTCTTTCTCATAATATTGGTGCAGGCTGTCGGCGTGGTCATTCAGCACCTGCATATCGCCGCCATATCTTTGCTCAAAGGTACCGCTATAGCCCACTATAAGCGTGGTCTTATCATCAGGATACCAGAACAGGCGGGGATGTATGGTAAACGTACTCAGGTTAGGTACATCGGATAGCCCATCGCCATTCACATCTACAGCATCCTGGTGCGTATAGCCCGCGAAGAAGGTATAACCGAAATGCGCATTGCGCTTAGCGAGGTAGGCATTCACATCCTGTTCTTTCAGCGTAGTGGCGTTAACGGTAAATACTGCTTCCTGTTCTTCCTTCGGTCGTTTAGAGATAAGATTGATCAGCCCTGCTATAGCGCCTCCGCCATAAAGGGTTGATGATGATCCCTTGATGAGCTCTATCTGCCGCAGATCCAGTGGTGGTATCTGCAACACACCAAACCCGCCGGAAAAGCCTTCGTACAGCGGCATCCCATCCCGCAGTATCTGTGTGTATTGCCCGTTAAGCCCCTGTATACGCACATTCGTATTGCCCGATACCGGCGATGATTGCTGCAATTGCACACCGCTCACATCGCCCAGTATGCCCACTATATTTGCAGGCTTTATGGTGTTCTCTTCCGTCATCTCTTCCAGCCCCAGCACCTCTACTTTTGTGGGCGAGTTCTCTATGCGGTCGTTTGTTCGGGTAGATGATACCACCACAGCCTCTTCCAGCTCGCTTTCATTGGCGTTGAGTGTTACCTCATGTATTTTCCCGTTATCAGGTATTGTTATGGCCAGCGATGTAGTGTCATATCCTACGAATGTAAAGTAGAACGTATCTGCGCCTTCCGGCAGCCCGGTGATAATAACTACGCCACTATCATTAGACGCATTGCCATGGCCGTGAGTATCTGCACCAATCACGCCCGGCATCCTCGCGCCTGTTTCTTTATCTTTTACCACGGCCTTAATGGTGTACTGCGCATAGGTAGTATGCGCAGCAAGCAGTAGCAACAAGGCTATAATGTATTTTGTTTTGTTCATCAGGTACTGAATGTTCAGGATAATTATTCGCCTACCACCAGCACCTGGAAGGTGCCGGGTACTGTACCTCGCCTCTTGGGTGCTTCCTGCCCTACGGCTGGTGCGGGTACAAAGTCGGCTGTAGGCAGGTATACTTTATGTGTCTTTTCATCAACTGCGATGGTGCGCGCGCCCTTCTTTGTAGGTACCGGCTTCATCACTTCGTACTTGTTAGCCGATACTTCTTTGATCATGCTCAGTGTTCCTTCGCCATTAGAACTGAATATAAGCTTCTTTCCCGCATCAAACGCTACACCATCGCAGCCCTCGCCTATGGGCAATTCTTTTACTACTTTGCCATTCTCGGCATTCATTACTATCAGCAGTTTGTTATCGCAGCCCGCAAACAGCCTTTTAGTAGCCACATCTATAGCCAGGCCCGATGGCGATTTACCCGCGCCTATCTTCCAGGAATGTTCTACTACGTATGTGGTAGAGTTCACTACTTGTATCTCATTCTTGTCTTCTATATTGATGTATATATGGCCCGCATCTGCAACGGCAGTTTCCGGTTTGCCATCCAGCTCTATGGTCTTTACAATGTTATTATTGGCCGGGTCTATCACACTCAGGCTTTTATCATGCCCGTTGCACACCCATACCTTCTTCGAGTATTGGTCATACATTATAGCATCCGGGTTTTCGCCTACATTCACCTGGCCTTCTACCGCGTTGATGTTCATCTCAAAGATGGTGACCGTATTTAGTTTGCCATTGCTCACAAATCCTTTCAAAAATTCCGGGGCAAATGCAATGCCATGCACGCCCGTGGTATTAGGAATCACGCCCACCGAGTCGCCGGTATTTTTGTTCAGTATATTCACCTGGGTAGCGTGCGATACATAAATATTATCGGTAGTAGGGGATACAGCTATATAGTCCCACCCGCCGCTGCTGGGTATATGAAAGGTATTGAGTACATGGTATCCCTGTGCCGATGCGCTGCTGCCGGCAACCAACAGCACAGTGCCTACGGCTAATGACGTAATAAAAGTCTTCATGAAAATAATTGAACAACAAAGGTTAGTAATAATTCTGTGTATGTGCGGAAGGAGGTGTGATATTTATGTTAACAATTCCTTTATATTGCCTCTGGGCATTTAAGGCATTCTCAATGCGAGTATTTAACTCAAATCAAGTTTGCTCAAAGAGTCGAGAAAAATTTTCAAACTGATATTATGGCCATAGACCTGGTCTATTGTCTTCTTTTTGGTAAACTGGCGCGAAAATTTGTCATAAGAAGTAACCGGCTTATTATTCTTGTCAATGCCTATCCCAAACTTTTCATTCAGCTTTGGGTTCAATTTGTGAATGCAATTGCTGGTTGAGGACTTGATCTTGTCATCATGATACAAAGGCAATAACCAGCATTCCATTTCTTCCACGCATATAGCAAAGAATAGCCTGTCTTTAAAAAGCCCGTATTTCTCCTTATGGGCTGATGCAAACAGGGTATCAAATTTTCCAATGACTTTAGAGATCAATTCTTCCGGCGTAACACTATCACCATCTTCCTTTCGCCTGCTCACATCATAATGTTTCTCTTCACAGCAATCAGTGTCTATTTGTATAATGAGGTAGTCATTTTGTTCCAATGCTTCAACCAAATAATCGGATTGGCAATACTCAAAAACATTGAGCCAGCCGCCATGTTTTCTTTTGTCAGTAGCATCGTGCAGGGGTTGCAGGAATTGAATTCTTGTTGACAGGTCGCCATCATTAAAATATCCCACAAGGATGTTTTCAATAATGATCTGGTCGCTGGGCCCTTCAGAGATGATACCAATTCTTTTCATCTAAAAGTTTTTTGGTATGCCCCCTATATAACCCCTCAAAAACTGTTCTGATAATTTTAGCGACTGCTCGCCTTCAATCGGCTGCTTCTTCTCTATTCTCGTTACACGCGTATAGCCTGTTTTGTTTCTGGATACCGCGAACAATCTTTGCTCATCATCATTCAGGTTGATGCCATCCAGTATAGATGGGTTGTGCGTAGTGATCAGTACCTGCTTATTATGCTTCTTCGCAAGCACAGCAAGTATTTCAATAAGCTTAGTACAGAGCTTAGGGTTAAGCGCTGTATCTATATTGTCAATGGCAAAGAACGAAGGCGTATAATCGCTCACAAAAAGTGTAATGTAAAAAAGAAGCAGGAAAAATCCTTCGTTAGCATTCTTGATGTCAAAGCCACCAATACCTTCTTCAAGATATTTATCACTCAGCTTAAACTCTGCTCCGGCAAGGTCATCATCGCTAATTGCAATATCCGAGAACCAGTCAATCAAGTGAAGATGCTCAATGATTTCTTTGTATTCTTCTGGCTTTTCTTTTTTTATTACTTTGATCAGTTTTAATAAGCCTTCGCCTTTCGTCCCTAAAGGTTGAATATATGGGGTGTCAATATTATAATTTCTTAGGAAAGAATTTTCGGGTGCAAAAAGAATGTAATTATTAAAATCAATACCTCTTGTTATGTTTGCGATAGATCTATATAGTTCCATCTTAGAATCTTTTATGCCACCAAAGACATTTTCTGTATCATATTTCAGAAAAGCCATTTCATAAAAGGCGGTGACAATATTATGCTCATTATTTATTAAGCAAATAATTTCCCAGTTAGAGTAAGGACTATTAGAATTTTTTAAAACGATCTCAATTTTATTTTCCTCATTATCAAAAAAGAGGACTTTTATATTTTCATCACTCTTGCTGTTATCAAAGCCGCTTCTAAAATATTTTGGTTCCGTAACCCTTACTCCTTTTAATGATAGCTGGCCATTATCGGCAGACGACGCAAATGCTATAGCTTCCAATAAATTACTCTTCCCACACCCATTCTCACCAATAAACACATTAAACCGCCCTATCTCAAAACTGAGCTTGTCAATAGACTTATAATTCTCTATCTCTATCTTCTTTATCATTAAAGCCTGTTTTATACGGATGTGCTATACAAAGCTATATAATTTTAGAAACTTCCACTAATAGCCAATAATAAGAGGAAGCCCCGGAGCAAAGTCCCTCTTTTCTCAGCGGGAGGGGTTTGTCTTCCGCACATCTATCACCCGCACCTGCAACCGCATGGTACCATTATACTCATTCTCGTCTATATGGTACAGCATATCAAACGGCCCGCTTTGCACTATCTCCAGTTTATCGGCCAGGTTAAAGCCTATGCCCTCTACGATCACCCCATTGTGCTGGTGTGCGGCTATCTTCAGGTGCATATCCTTCACCGTGGCCGACTTACCCTGGTAATCCACCAGGTTGGTGCTCATAAATATGGGGCGCATATTGGCGGGGCCAAAAGGTTCCAGTTGCTTCAGTATGTTCAGCACGGCAGGCTTTATCAGCGATATCGGTATCTCTGCGTCTATCTCTATCTCCGGCACCTGCTGGTCTGCCGTTATGGTGCTGGATACGATCTCCTCAAACTTCGCTATGAACTCGGCTACTTTATTTTCTTCCATCGTCATACCTGCCGCGTAGAAGTGTCCGCCATAGTTCAGCAGCAGGTCGCGGCATTCATGTATGGCCTCATAAATATTGAAGCCGGCAACAGAGCGTGCCGATCCCGTAGCCTTGCCATTGGCCGATGTAAGCATGATGGTAGGCCGGTAGTAATGGTCTATGAGCCGGGAGGCCACAATACCCACCACACCTTTGTGCCAGTGCGGCTGGTACAGCACTGTAGATTTGCGGTGGCGCATATGGTCTTCTTCCATCAGCGACATAGCTTCTTCTGTTGTGCTTTTATCTACTTCCTTCCGGTCATCATTATCCGAGTGCAGTGCCGCTGCCAGTGCGCCTATTTTTGCCGGGTCTGTTTCTATAAAGAACTCCACAGCCTTGCGGGCATCATCCATGCGGCCTGCAGCATTCACACGTGGTCCTATCACAAATACCAGGTCGGTAATAGAAAGTGCTTTTGTTACACCGCCCAGCTCTTTAAGGGTAGATATGGCGAGGCAGGGCGTTTCATTTATTTTCTTCACTCCATAGTACGCCAGTATCCTGTTCTCGCCATCTATGGGTACTATATCTGCTGCTATGCTGGTGGCCACGAGGTCCAGGTATTGGTATACCTCATCCATATTTTGCTTCCAGTGCATGGCCAGTGCGCTCGCCAGCTTAAAGCCTATGCCGCAGCCGCTCAGTTCTTTATACGGGTACTTACAATCTGCCTGCTTGGGGTTCAGTATCGCAAATGCCGGTGGTAAATGGGCATCAGGCATATGGTGGTCGCACACGATCACATCTATGTTCAGCGACCGCGCATAAGTGATCATCTCCATAGATTTGATACCGCAATCCAGCGTGATGATGAGGTTATAACCATTGGCCGATGCAAAGTCTATCCCTTGTTTGGATATACCATACCCTTCGCGGTAGCGGTGCGGTATGTAATAATTGAGTTCGCCTTTATAATTCTTTTTCAGGAAGGAATACATCAGCGCTACCGAAGTAGTGCCATCCACATCATAGTCGCCATACACCATTATCCGCTCGTGCCATTCTATAGCCTCGCTGATACGGTGTACCGCTTCCTTCATGCCTTTCATCAGGAAGGGGTCATGCAAATGGCTCAGTTCCGGCCTGAAGAACAGCCTTGCGCTTTCATAATCCTTGATGCCCCGCAATGCCAGTATCTTGCATATGGCAGGCTGTATGTTCAGTGCGTCACTCAATACCTTTACCGTAGCCTCATCAGCCTTCTTCAGCACCCATCTTTTCTCAGGCTTCATTTCCTTTATCTAATTGTTGCACAGCATTGTAATATTCCGTCACCCAGGTGTCGAGTGATGTTTCAAAGCTACTTTGTTCTATGTTAGCAAAAAAATCCCCGGCATCCATTATACGTTTCAGCAGGTCGTCCTGCGCCTGTATACATTGTATAGCAGTATTATACGGTGCATGGCTGAAGGACACCATCTCGTATACCGATGTGAACCGCTCCGGGAAGCGCTTGCCCAGCTCCTTTTCTATCTGCTTCCGCTCCAGGAATTTAGGGTCGGCCACCTTGTCACGCATCTCAGTAAAATTGTTCAGCGCCAGTTGGGCTACTGCATCGCCGTTCACCTTGCGTTTTACCTCATATTGTTTCAGTATCGTATCCCAGTCGCCATCGTATTGATCTATGAGTGCAGAAAGTACGGTGCAATCCTCAAACCCTGCATTCATACCCTGCCCGTAAAACGGCACTATAGCATGGGCCGCATCACCTATCAGCGCGCTCTTGTCCTGGTAGTGCCATGGGAAGATGTATGTGGTGATGAGCGAAGAAGTAGGGTTGGTAAAGAAGTCCTCCAGCAGGCCGGGCATCAAAGCCTTGGCATCGGCAAATTGTGTTTCAAAAAGTCGGGTCACATCATCTTCCGTTTTCAGGTACTCGAAAGAAACTCCCTCGCCTTCAAACGGCATAAAGAGCGTACAGGTAAATGTTCCGTCTGTGTTGGGCAATGCTATCATCATATACTTACCGCGCGGCCATATGTGCAGTGCGTTCTTCTCCATCACCCATTCGCCATTCTTGCCGGGCAATATGCACAGCTCTTTATAACCATATTCCAGGTACATTTTCTCACTGTTCACCCTGTTCATGTGCGAGTAGCTTTCGCGCAGCGAGGAGAATGCCCCGTCGGCGCCGAAAAGCAGGTCGGCCTGCACGGTTTTTTCTTTTTCACCGTGTATAAAGTGCAGCTTGTTGGCAGCCACGTCTACATTCGCGCAGCGATGCTCGAAGTGTATTTTAGCGCCTTCTTTTTCGGCGAGCGTCATCAGCTTTTTGTTCAGCTCACCGCGGCTCACAGAGTATATGGCTTCATTGTTTTTACTATATGGTTGAAAAGCCGTCTTGCCATCAGGCATGTGCAGGTAGCGCCCATACATGGGTATCGCAATTGGTTCCATCTCTTCTTTCAGCCCGGCCAGTTCCAGCGCCTTCCATCCTCTTGCGCTCATGGCCAGGTTGATAGACTTGCCCGCCGACATAGACGCACTGCGCATATCAGGCCTGCGCTCATAGATACTTACCTCGTGGCCTCTTTTTCTCAGGATGATGCCCAGCAGCGAGCCAACAAGCCCCGCCCCCAATATGGTTACATTACGCGACATACAATTACATTTTGCAGCAAAATACGCAATTATAAAGTCACCTCAGATGACATTCATCATTTCGGAAAAGATAAAATTATTTTAATGTTTTGGTGTCAGGAGTATAGAACCTTGCTATAAAAGAATATTTTTGAACTATCCCAGATACCCATGCCCGAAACAAACCCCAACCTCGAAGGCGTAAATAACGACCTCGCCGAAGACATAAAAGCTTCATTCAATTACCTCCGCTCCCAGGGAGAAGTTGCCGTTATTACGGATGAACAGGAGATAAATCTCATGCTTGCTGAATTTGCGAATTCAGGTATCAACTTATTTGACGGCTATACCCAATTTCAGAACATCTTTAAATTGAACAACTGCTATCTTTTGCAGATAAGAAGGCAGAAAGTCTACCGGGGTATAAAAGGGGAGGTGATCGTCTTAAATGAATACGATCTTTCTTCTATCGTCTATAAACAAGCGCCAACCGACTACGGTAAACTGACTATAGAGCCTGCCGAGTATCATATTCCTTTGATTGCAAAATTTCTCAGCCACGTATTCTCTTCTGATGATGTCTTTATTCCCGGCCATCACCTGTTCAATAGCAAGTATCGTGTGCGCGCTACAGATAAAGCTGTAGCTGATCAATTGCTTACAGATCCGGTGCTTGATGCAATTGGAGGTGATAGTAATGTTCATGTTTTGATAGTACATGATAAAATACTCGTGTTACACGATGGAGTAGATAAAAACACGACATCAATAATAACACAAGTATTGAACTTGTTAAGAATATAAAGTAATTTAGTGTTCGCTTGTTGGTGCTTATTTTTATCCGTAAATTTGATAAAAGAAAAATTATGACAACTGCATTGATCCGACAAAAGCTATATGAATACATACGTGCAGCAGACGATAAGAAAGTGAAAGCTATCTTTACAATGGTTGAAGATGAGGTGGAAAACTATGACTGGACTCAAGACAAAGAATTACTTACAGAGCTAGATAGGCGGAGCGCAGATTTCAGGAGTGGCAAGGTTGAAGGCATTTCATGGGAAGACGCTAAAAAACAGATACTCGCCTCACAAAAGCCAAAGAAAAAATGAGCTACCATATCACGCTTCATCCACTTGCATTACAGGAAATGGAGGAATCATATCAATGGTATGAAGAGCGTTTAGCAGGCTTAGGCAATCAATTTATTGTAGCTCTTCAAAAAAGGATAGACAAGATTGCAGAAATGCCGGATTTACACCCAAAGAAGAAGGGCGCTTTCAGAGAAGTTACTATTAAAGGGTTTCCTTTTACGATCATCTATGAAATATTTGAGAAGCAAAAGGTTGTACTCATTTCTTATGTCTTTCATACAAAAAGAGATCCGAAATTGAAATATAAGAAGAGATAACGGTATTCTTCTCAAGTCAATTACCCATCAACTCAAACTCCTCTGTCAACCGCATATTATAATCACCGTTTTTTGCCTTACTACTATAGCTGTATTTTCTGAACATTGCATAGTATTTCCCCGCTTTGTAAAACTCCATGCTGCTGAAGCGCGGCCCACCTTCAAAGTTCCCACTTCCCCAATCTATCATTTCCCATTTTGCCCGGCTAAAGACCGGCTTTAGAAAACTTCTATCGTCCTTTAATGCGGGCAACACATCAACTCGTGCGTTGATCAATATTTCATAGCGGGTATGTGGTATCGCTGTATTAGAGCTGATGAGCTGAATAGCCTGCCGTTTGGTGATCCTTTGAACTTTTGGTGCGTTGAAATCAGGATATGGTACAGGTTTTATGGTCTGTTCACTTGCCGTGTGCTGCGCTACAGAAGAAAAGGTGGCGCATAAAACAAAACCGGCAAGAATAATAGCCTTTCGCATAGTACAAATATAAAACTGTCTTTCCTTATCAATGGTTTCTATCCATAAATAATCCGACCTTTGCCACAAATCCCTGCTCCATGCCTGCGAAATTTTTTGAACATACCGCAACTTCCGGGTTAAAGAACAAGCGCAAACTCTCTGTATTCATTGATGTGCTAATCACTACATACATGCCCAAGGTCACATCAGCAGAGCTCAGCTACATCTTCTGCGACGATGCCTTCCTCCTGGAGATGAATCAGAATTTCCTGGATCACGATACCTTTACAGACATCATCACTTTCGATCTCAGCGAGAACAAGAAAGAAATGCAGGGCGAGATATACATCAGCACAGACAGGGTTAAGGAAAACGCAGTAACATTCAACACCACGTACAAAGACGAATTGCACCGGGTCATTTTCCACGGTATGCTGCACCTATGCGGATTTAAAGACAAGAAGAAGAAAGACCGGGAGGTGATGCGCGAGAACGAAGACTACTGCCTGGAACATTACAAACAAGAATTAGCCAAATGAACATAGAAACGATATTTGAAGAC
>CAIVKT010000553.1 GCA_903906615.1 uncultured Bacteroidota bacterium
CGTCAACGGTCCTTATCTTTACAATCTTAATTTTTATTACATTATTATACTTCATGGAAGATATTAAAGAATCGCTGAAACAACAGATCATAGACTCGCTGAACCTGCAGGGCATGAAACCGGAGGACATTGACGACAATGCCCCCCTGTTTGGCGAAGGCCTGGGCCTGGACAGCATCGACTCCCTGGAGCTGATGGTGTTGCTGGAACGCAACTACGGCATCAAGATAGAAGACGCACGCGAAGGCCGTAAGATACTGGCCTCTGTGCAAACCATGGCAGACTATATTCAGGCTAACCGTAAATTATAACGCCCCTTCCTTTTTTAATGGCGGAAAGAATAGTAGTAACGGCTGTAGGGATCGTATCCGCATTAGGCACAGGCATTGATGCCCAGCTACTGGCTATGCGCAATGGCCGTAGCGGCGTAGGCAAAGTAACCCACTTACAATCGGTATACGCGACTGATTTTGTATTGGGAGAGGTGAGGATGAGCAATGATGACCTCGCGGCTTCGCTTGGCCTGCCCACAGGCGATAATGGCTACACCCGCACTTCCCTACTCTCCCTGCTGGCTATGAAAGACCTGCTGGACAGTACTGATATTTCGCTCTTAAAGCAGGAACAATTCGCTTTCATCAGCGCCAATACCGTTGGCGGTATGTGCAAGATGGAGGACATCTACATGGATGTGGTAGGCCCGGATACCGAAGAAAAGAACATCAAATATATTGATACACTGGATTGTGCCGAAAGCACCGAGAAAATAGCCGAACACTTTGGATTAAAGCCCCTTACAGCAACCATCAGCACGGCCTGCTCGTCTTCCTCCAATGCACTGATGGTTGGTGCAAGGATGATCAAACAAGGAATAGTGAAGCGAGCCGTATGCGGCGGCGGCGATGCCCTGAGCAGGTTCACGCTCAATGGTTTTTACACCCTGAAGAATGTAGACAAAACACCATCCAAGCCCTTTGACCACAACCGTGGCGGACTGAACATAGGCGAGGCCGCAGGCTTCTGCCTCATAGAAAAAGAATCAGATGCCCTGGCAAGGGGCGCGAAGATACTGGCTGTACTTAGTGGCTATGCCAATACCAATGATGCCTATCATGTAACGGCCCCTTCACCCAATGGCGAGGGTGCGGTGCGCACCATGCAGCAGGCATTAACAATGGCTGGACTGGAACCCAAAGATATAGGCTACATCAACGCGCACGGAACTGCTACTGCGAATAACGATCTTGCCGAGGGCCGCGCGATACAAGAATTGTTTGGCACACAAGCGCCACCATTCAGTTCTACAAAACCGTTTACAGGCCATACACTTGCAGCGGCGGGCATCATAGAAGCAATTTATTGCATCATGGCGCTACAGCAGCAAATGATCATCCCCAACCTCAATTTTGAAACAAGGATGGAGGAGTTGGAAATAAGCCCTGCCACGACTTTAACAGAGAACACAACCATAAACCATGTGCTCAGTAATTCCTTCGGGTTTGGGGGCAGTAATGTATCCTTAGTATTCAGTAAAGCATGAAACAACCGTTGTACCTCATATCGTCCTGTAGCATATCACCACAGCATACTTATGATGCGGGGCAGTTCCTGCACCCGGTAGTGACAAGCGATGATGGTATGCTGAATGTAATAGATGCCGACTACGCCAAATACATATCGCCCGTGGCCATCAGGCGCATGAGCCGAATGCTGAAAATAGGGATTACGGCAGGTATGGCCTGTATTGAAGCATCGGGTGTTGCATCGCCATCTGCCGTCATCATAGGCACAGCGCATGGCAGCGTGACGGATATGCAGAATTTTTTAAAGGATATGATACGGCTGGAGGAGCAGGCTCTTAATCCTACTTCCTTCATACAATCTACCTACAACTCGGTGAATGGCTGGATAGCGATGATGACCAAATGCACGGGTTACAACCAGACTTATGTACACCGAGGCTTCTCGTTTGAGCTAACCTTGCTGGACGCGCAAATGATGCTGGCCGAAGCAACAGAAAAGCAATACATACTCACGGGCGGCTTTGATGAGCTGACCCCTGAATACAACGCCATACACAGAAAGGTCAACTACTTCAAGCAGGAAACTTTCAACAGCCTGTCTTTATTTGACCATTACGATACGCCCGGCTCCACAGCCGGAGAGGGCGCCAACTTCTTTATGCTGAGCAATGAGCAGGGCAATGGCCTAAAAAGATGGTACATCCAAAATGATTTTAATTCGGTACGGACGATCCAAAAAATGACCTTTTCAAGACTGTTATAAGCCTGTACAGATTCTGC
>CAIVKT010000554.1 GCA_903906615.1 uncultured Bacteroidota bacterium
AGCGCACATTGCCGCCGCCGCCAACAGGCACGCTAAAGAAATTGAAATTGGTCTTTGCCAGTCCGTAGAACGGAGTGAGGTTGTTGTAATTGCCACCGATATCCAACGCGCTGTTCTTCCATTTTTTGGTGCCGGATGCGTAGATGCCGGCCATATTGATGCCGAGGTTGATGGTGCTTTTATCGGGCAGATCGGTGCTTGTCAGCTCCAGCACACTGGAGAGTGCCTGGCCATAGCGCGCGCTGTAGCCGCCGCTGCTAAATGATACGCCCTGGTACTGGAAAGCACCGAAGCGGCTGCGTGTGGATACCCCGGGAGGGCCGCTGAAAAATGCATTCTGCACCACCATCTCATCTACGAGTATAGAAGCTTCACTGGCATCGCCCCCTCTTACAAAGAGGCCATTGTCGGCGCCGGTCTGTTGTGTGCCGGGCAGCATTTCTATAGCTTTTACCACATCGGCATTGGCGCCTGCGGTGGTTACGATGTCCAGCGGCTTTAATACTGTTTTGCTTTTATCATTAGAGGCATCAAAGGAGCCCGCGGTGATGGTGACCATATCGAGGTCGCGGGTCTTATTGGCCTTCATACGGATAACGATGCCGCTCACATCGCCGGTGATGACTATGGGCAGGCCGGCGGTTTCGTGGCTCACCTCTGAGGCTACAATGGTTTGGTTGCCTTTCTCCGAAGTAGTGAACCTGAATACCCCCATACTATCGGCAGTGCCGCCGTCTATGGTATTATCGAGGTATACATTGGCGCCGCGTATAGGCTTACCGTTATTATCCACCACAGTTCCGCTTATTTTAGATTGCGCATTAGCTGTGCCTGCTGCTAGTAATAAGGCAGTAAGCAATGTTATAGACCGTATGTAGGCGCTTAGTAACCTTTTCTTCATAAATACCTGGTATTGTGGGTGCAAAGCTATATCGCGGGTTATAGAAATGAAACTTTATTTCGGTTAAGTATAGTGGGTTATCGGTAAAGATGTGAAAAAAGACGGTAAAGCAATAATATTGTTAACATTCCGGTTTGGTACGCCAAATTGTGTATTTGTTTAACTTAGCACCTCATTATCATACATACTAATGAAATACTTACCAATTCCATCGAAACTATACGAGCAAAACCGGCAACGCTTCATAAAGAAGATGAAGCCTAATTCTTTGGCCATTTTCCCGGCGAGCCCGGTATTCCCCAAGAGCGGGGATGGCACCTATGGATACCGTCCGGATGCAGATGTGCTGTGGCTATCCGGTATCACGCAGGAGAAGACCATTGTGATATTATACCCCGACAACCCGGACAAAAACATGCGTGAGGTGCTGGTATTGCTGCGCCCCAATGAGCTGCTGGAAAAATGGGTAGGCCACAAGCTGCGCAAAGAAGAGGCGACTGCCATATCGGGTATAAAGAATGTGCAGTGGCTGGATGGGGTGGATACACTGATACAGGTAATGATGAACAGCGCTGATACGGTGTACCTGAATACCAATGAACATAACCGCCTGGATACTGAGCTGCCACGTACCGACCTGCTGTTTGTACACGACCTGATGAAGAAGTATCCTGTGCATACCTACGACCGTGCGGCACGCCTGATGAAGGACTTGCGTAGCGTGAAAACAAAAGAAGAAATAGAAGTTGTAAAAACGGCTATAGACATTACTGCCAAGGCGCTGGACCGTGTGCTGAAGTTCATAAAGCCAGGTGTGATGGAGTACGAGATTGAGGCAGAGCTGACGCATGAATTTCTGCGCAACCGCGCTACAGGCCATGCGTATGGCTGTATTATCGCCTCCGGCGATCGCGCGCGTACACTGCACTATGAAGAGAACAACCAGGAATGCAAAAGCGGCGAGCTGATACTGATGGACTTTGGCGCAGAGTATGGCAACTACAATGCCGACCTTACGCGCACTGTGCCGGTGAATGGCAAATTCACCAAGCGCCAGGCCGAAGTATACAATGCCTGCCTTGCGGTACACAACCACGGCAAAAAAATACTGAAACCCGGCCTGCAATTCCAGGAATATGTGAAGAGCATCAATGCGGAGATGGAAAAGCAGCTATTGAAAATAGGACTTATCACGAAAGAGGATATTAAAAAGCAGGACCCTGAAAATCCTGCGTTCCGCAAGTATTTTTATCATGGGGTTACCCACTTCCTGGGTATAGTAGTACATGATGTGGGCAACTATATGGATACCATAAAGGAAGGGCAGCTATTCACTATAGAGCCGGGCATTTATATTGAGGAAGAGCAGATGGGCATACGCATTGAGAACAATATATGGATCACCAAGAACGGCAACATAGACCTGTTTAAGGAGATGCCGATAACAGTGGAAGAGATAGAAGCTGCAATGAAAAAGAAATAAATAATAACGACGAGGTAAGCGGAAGTGGTGAGTGATCTCACTACTTCCGCTTTTTTACCAGATAGGTTTCGCTCCACCTATCGTGCAATGGACGGGCCATAAAACAGGTAATAATATCTATTGGAAATAACCGGATGAACGAACGCAGGATGGCATCGCTGAACGTAATGGCGCTGAAATCTTCCCTGATCACCATTGTGCCGGTAATGAACTTACCAATAGTTCTGCCCTTCGTTAGTCCTTCCTGCAAACCATAAAAAAGAATAAATACCAGCCCGGCAGCAAGGGTAAAGTACATAGGGATTTCAATATTAGTAGCGTGGCGCCCATTGCTGATATATTCGCATACATCAATAACGATAAATATAATACCGAAGACAAACAGATAAATAAAGGTATCCACAAATCCATTTACCAGTCTCTGCGCTCTGTTGGCGTATTCATATGGTTGCTCCCTTTCCAGCTCATCGAATATCGAATCTACAGTTCCTGTTCCCATATCATCTTACTAAAGCGTAGTGAACATATTTTTTTGCTTTTTTATCACGGTGGTATGCGTGAGGGAGTCGTGCCAGGGATTGCCGCCAAGCGCGCTGAACGCTTCAAACGGGATCATGCGGCATAGTGTGCGCAGGAGGGCATTTTTCCAGGTTATGGGTTGCAGGCTTTCCTGCACAGCTACGGTACCGGTAACCAGCTTACCCAGGGACCGGCCTTTTGAAGCCCCTTCGATAACTGTATACAGTAAGATGAAATTGGCCAAAGCCATGGTATAGGGAACTGCCTTATTTGAAAATATCTCCTGGATATCTTCGGCAGTTTTGCCGGATATGGCCAGGGCTGCGCCGGTAATAAAGAGCACGACAATATTAAACATATAGTACACTACAGTGTCTATCAGGAAGTTGACAAATCTATTGCCGGTAGTGGCATATTCAAATTGCGGGTATTCTGCTACCTGATCAAAAACGGAGGGTATGGTTTCCTGTTCCATAAGTTTTTATATTATTTATTGTGAAGTAACAATATTTTTTGCAAATGACCTTATTAAGGGGGCAATCTTTTTAAGTAGCCATATATTTGCACATCAAAATTAATGATCCATGAAAAAGATATTGGGTACGGCATTGGTCCTTTCTTTAGCAGCTACCATGGGGTTTGCGCAGGGGTTTTATGTAAGGGCGGGATTGGGTTACGCGATGCCGCAGGCGGGATCAACAACGGATGGTACAGGCCAGCCCTATAATGGTACACAGAATAATACTACCTATCTAAATACCTATAGCCTAAAGGGTGCATCTTTCGGTGCAGGCCTGCAGGGTACACTTGGTTTGGGTTATATGTTCAGCGATCATGTTGGCGTTCAACTGGATGCCGGTATTGGCCTTTCTGCCAAGAAATACACCTATACTGATAACGATGTAACAATAGGTGGTGTACTAAGTGACGCAAGTATAGTGCAACAGGCGAAAACTCCCGTGATCATGATGCCATCGCTTGTCATTCAAAGCGGTGGTAAAATTAATTTATACTCCCGGCTGGGACTGGCAATACCATTGAATACTAAGATCACCCAAGATCAGATCATATCCAATGCTCCCGGTACAGGCGCAACGGAAGTAGATGACTTTACCTTTAAGATCAAAAATTATTTTTCCCTGGGGTTCTCTGCCGCAGCCGGTGTACAATATAAGCTCAATGATAACATGTCTATATGGGGCGAAGTGAGCATTTTGTCTTTGTCTGCCTACATCAAAGAAGCTGACCTTACTACCGTAACTTCCAATGGCCAGGGTGTATCCCTCTCACAGGTAACCGGCAACCAAACTATCAAATACAGTAAGACAGCGAGCGTAGATAGCACCTATGCTACACAGCCCTCTTATTCACAGCCGTTCAGTAATGTGGGTATTCATTTTGGTATCACTTTCAATCTCGGTGGTGGACATACCAGCGGCCGCAAGAATGATAATAGTGATATAGATAACACTAAGCCTTTCAGGAGGAGGTAGTATCATGCGCTATCAACCTTCGCGGGTATTTCGCCTAAAGCCGATGATGTTTTGTCTTTAACCACGGCCTAATCCCGATAGCTATCGGAAGTGGCAACTGATATAGTGTGTTGGTGTTTTTCAAAATCTTCCGCCCTTTCATTATATCCCGGGGCTACACCCCTGGCTGATATATTTCGCCCTTTCAGGGCTTGTGTTACGTTCCCGCGAGTCGGAGGGCGTTGCCCCCCGCTAAGAGATTGTGCCCTTTCAGGGCGTTCTCCGTATGATCGTATTATAACCGGGGCTACATCCCGGGCTAATATATTTTGCCCTTTCAGGGCTTGTGTTACGTTCCCGCGAGTTGGAGGGCGTTGCCCCCCGCTAAGAGATTGTGCCCTTTCAGGGCGTTCTCCGCATTATCGTATTGTACCC
>CAIVKT010000555.1 GCA_903906615.1 uncultured Bacteroidota bacterium
CAGCAATATGAATAGCAGGTACTACTGACGGGCTAATAGTGACAACGGCCTCGCCGCGCATATTATTCGTGCATCCTGTGATAGTGTTTGTTGCGGTTACAGTATAAGTTCCGGCAGGTATTATCAGCCCGAAGTCCAGTGCAGAGCCTGTACCCGTAATTGCTGTGCCTGTAGCTGTGCTGCCATTAAATAATTGATAGGCTATGCCTGTTGCCGATCCTGCCATGCCTATATGCACGCCCGTACCTGTAGCGCAGTAAATGCCACCACCTGTTACGCCTTCTATACCCGGCAATGCGTTCACGGTTACTACCCTCGTAGCCACACACGATGCCCCCAGTGTATAGCTGATCGTTGCCCCACCTGCCATCAGGCCGTATACAGTGCCTGCTGTTGGGGTTACTGTGGCCACTGCCGTGTTGCTGCTCGTCCAGTTGCCCCCGGAGGCTGTGTCGGTAAGCGTAGTGTATGCGCCTGCACACACATTAGCCGCGCCTGCTATTGCCGATGGCAATGCGTGTACGGTTACTGTTATCACCTGCGCGCAACCTGTTACGGCGAATGTATAAGACAGCGCAGCCGTTCCTGTAGTTATGCCTGTTACAACACCCGAAAGGGAGCCTACTGTTGCCACACCTGTAGCTGTGCTGCTCCAGGTACCACCGGCAGATGCATCCACCAACGTGGTGGTAAGCCCGGCGCACAGCCGTGGGTTGCCGCTGATCTCTGCGGGCAAGGGGTTCACGGTCATTAGTGCGGTGGTAAAGCAGCCGTGGCTTTCGGTATAAGTGATGGTGGCCGTACCCGGCGCATAAGAAAGCACATCTGCCGAGTCTGATACAGTTACCAGTGTACTCGTCCAACTGCCACCCGCAAGCGAGTCGTGCAACCTCGTGGTGGAGCCCCATGCGCATATAGGAGTAACGCCGGTGATGGCCGGTACATAGATCACGTTCACAGGGTATAAGGCATAACAGCCTGTTGCAGGCAGGGTATAGCTGATGACAGGTATACCACCACCTATCCCATGCGTGATACCCGTAGAGCCAATGGTGGCCAGCGTTATATCGCTACTGCTCCATATGCCACCCGTAGTAGTTTCGGTGAGTGTTGTGGTGGCCCCGAGGCAAATATTTCCTAGTCCCCTTATAGCTGCCGGTGATGGATTGACAGTTATCGGCATCGTTACCGTACAGCCTACGCCCCTCGAATAAGTGATGGTGAGTGTGCCGGGTGTGTAGCAGGTTACCGCGCCGGTGGCTGTGCCTATGGAGGCCACAATAGGGTTGCTGCTGCTCCACACGCCGCCTGCGGCATTAAGGAGTGTATCGGGTATGCCTACACAGAGGCGGTTGGATCCTGCTATTGGCAATGGCTGCGGGTTCACGGTCACAGTAGTAGAGATACTACAGCCGCTTACCGAATACGTTATCGTAGCCGAGCCTAAAGTAACGCCCGATATAAGCCCCGTTGTAGAGCCTACGGTGATGATGCCTGCGCCATCGGCGCTGCTCCAGGTGCCGCCCGGCTCGGCATCGCTCAGTACTGTGCCTGAGGCAATGCACATGGTCTTTGAGCCGAGTATGTCCGTGGGCAATGCCTCCACATACACATTTGTGGTAGTGGCGCAGCCGGTGGGTAGGGTATACGTGATCACAGCTGTGCCCGGTGCACTGCTGCTTACTATGCCCGTGGCGCTGCCTATGGCAGCAATAGTAGCAGTCGTACTCCATGTGCCGCCGGTGGTGGCATCGGTAAGTGTGGTACCGCTGCCTGCGCACATGGTAGGTATGCCGGCTATTATGTTGGGCAGCGGGTTTATGGTCATTGCTGCTGTTGTGATGCAGCCTGCTGTTGTTGTATAGCTGATGATGGTAACGCCGGCAGCAATACCATTTACAATACCTGTTGATGAGCCTATGGTGGCTTTGGCTATGGCGCTGCTGCTCCACGTGCCACCCGGCGTACTTTCCGTTAATGTTTCTGACGAACCCACGCACAAGCCTGTTGTCGCTGTTATGGGTGCAGCGGGTGCATCTACTGTTACAATGATCACAGCGGCGCAACCTGTGCCCAATGAATAACTAACGAGCGCACTACCCGTATGTAATCCCGTTACCAGGCCGCTGGCGCTGCCCACTGTTATGTTGGTGCTGGTGCTGCTCCATACGCCGCCGCCGGTGCTGTTGAGCAGCGTGCCTGTGCCACCGAGGCATATGTGCAGTGGGCCGGTTATTGTTGTCGGCGCTGTGTTTACAGTTAGTATAGTGGTCATCAGGCAGCCCGGCAGTGTGGTATAGCTAACAGTTGCTGTGCCTGCACCCAAGCCGGTGATTACACCTGTAGTGCTGCCTACAGATACCGTGATATCACTACTGCTCCATACCCCTGTGCCTGCCGCATCGCTTAGGGTTACTGCGCTGCCTGCGCACACGGTTGTGGCGCCTGTTATGGCTGCTATTGGCGCTACTGTCAATACGCGTGTAGCAGCGCAGCTTCCTATGGTATAGCTAATGGTGGCTGTGCCTGCGTGCAGCCCGGTTACTGTTCCTGCGGTTCCGTCTATGGTTATGTTGGCGCTGGTGGTACTCCATATACCACCTGCCACAGCATCGGTTACTGTTACTGAAGATCCCTGGCATACAATTGCCGGACCTGCTATCGCATCCGGCGATGGGTTTACGGTTATGGTATCGCTTACGGTGCAGCCGCCTGTGGTGTAGTCAATCGTGGCTGTGCCTGCGGCAGAGCCGGTTACAATGCCGGTGCTGCCTATTGCCGCGGCGCTGCTGCCCCCGCTCCATACGCCGCCGGTAGTGGCATCCGTAAGGGTGGTAGTGCTGCCTGCGCATAGGGTGGCAATGCCTCTTATCACTGCCGGCGATGTGATGACCACCTCGCTGCGCAGTACTGTGCAGCCTGAACCTAATGAATACGTGATCACCGCTGTACCCGCAGTAACGCCTGTCACCACGCCACTCAGTGATCCAAGAGTTATAAAGGTACTTGTGCTGCTCCATACGCCGCCACCTGCGGTGTCTGCCAGTGGCACGCTTGCTCCTGTGCATACAGTTCCCGGCCCCGTGATGGTGGTAGGCGAGAGGCTCACCGTTACCGGTATAGTGGCTGTGCAACCGGTAGGTAATGTAAATGTGATGTTGCTCGTGCCGGTGGCTATACCGGTTACTATACCCGTGACTGAGCCTATGGTGGCAACGCTTGTGCTGCCACTGCTCCATACGCCGGTGCCTGTTTCGGTAAGGGTGATGTGCGCGCCCACGCACAGTGCCGATGGGCCGCCTATGCTGCCCGGTGCGGGGTTCACAGTTACCGTGGTGGTGCTGTAGCACCCTGTTGCCGGGAAGGTATAGGTAACTGTGGCCAGGCCACCGCTGCTGCCGGTTACAATGCCGGTATGGCTACCTATGGTCACACCGCTGGTGCTGCTCCACACACCCGTGCCGCCTGC
>CAIVKT010000556.1 GCA_903906615.1 uncultured Bacteroidota bacterium
CAAAATTTAAAAGTGAATACCGATAGCAATCGGGACTTAAAGTCCTAGTACCTCCCCTTTAGGGGCCGGGGGTTATTACCCCTTTGAGAAAGCATTGAGTATATCATACTTAGTGAGTATAGTATACTGGCCGCTTTCGTCTCTCGTGAGTATCGCGCCGTTGTCTTTATTGATATAGTGCGTGAGGCGATCAAGTCGGGTGTCCATATCCACTACGGGGAGCGGCTTGTCCATTACGTCGGCTATGAGCTGATCGCGTACATCGGTTTCTTCTATGAGCTTTTTGAAGAGGCTGGCCTGCGTGATGCTGCCGGTCATTTCGTTTTTGAGCATTACGGGTATCTGCTCGATGTCATACTTCTTCATCAGGTCCAGCGCATCCATTACTTTGCTGTTCTCATCAATGGTCACGAGGCGGCGGCGGCCCAGGCCACCTATCAGGTCGCGTACAGTATCCACTTCCAGGAAGCCACGGTCCATCATCCATTCATCGTTGTATACCTTGGCTACATAGCGGCTGCCATGATCGTGGAAGATAACCACAACGAGGTCATCTTTTTTCAGTTTGTCCTTCAGCTGGCGCAGGCCTGCGATAACGCTGCCTGCCGAGTAGCCTATGAATATACCTTCTTCGCGGGTGATGCGGCGTGCCATAAGCGCGCCATCCTTATCGCTTACCTTCTCGAAATGGTCTATTGCTGCACGATCGTAGTTCAGAGGTAAAAAATCTTCTCCAAAACCTTCTGAGATGTACGGATGTACCTCGCCCATATCCAGCTCGCCGGTATCAAACCATTTTTTGAGGAGGCTGCCGTAGGTGTCTATAGCCCATACCTGTATGTTTGGGTTTTGTTCTTTCAGGTATTTGCCTGTGCCTACTATGGTGCCGCCGGTGCCAGATGCCACAACGAGGTGTGTCACCTTGCCCTCAGTCTGTTTCCATATCTCCGGGCCGGTTTGCTCATAGTGCGCTTCTCGGTTGGCGAGGTTATCGTATTGGTTTACGTACCAGCTATTGGGTATCTCTGTTTGCAGGCGGCGGGCCACCTGGTAGTAGCTGCGTGGGTCTTCAGGGTCTACATTGGTAGGGCAAACGATCACCTCGGCGCCATGTGCTTTGAGTATGTCGGCCTTTTCCTTGCTCTGCTTATCTGTGGTAGCGAATATGCATTTGTAGCCCTTCACGATAGCCGCGAGCGCCAGGCCCATGCCTGTGTTGCCGCTGGTGCCTTCTATAATAGTGCCGCCGGGTTTTATCTTGCCTTCGCGCTCGGCCACTTCCAGCATCTTTAGTGCCATGCGGTCCTTGATACTGTTGCCTGGATTGAAGGTCTCCACCTTGGCGTAGACCTTGCAGGGCAGATCAGCCACCACACGGTTGAGGCGAACGAGGGGGGTATTACCTATGGTTTCCAGTATATTGTTATAAACACGGTCCGGCATAATGTATGTTTTGTATGGGCGAAGGTAAGGTCTCTATATGGTCTCTCCAAGGGTAGCAAATGAACTAAATGTTGCTTTGAGCTATATGGTGTTTTTGTGCAGATGTTGATATGCATCATCGCCATCTGAAAATCAGGTACTAACGATTAGTTTTTTACTGTTATTATTATATATTTGTTGCAAATAACCACATGATGTTTAAACTATTACCCGTATTTCTTTTTCTAACTGTATACAGTGCAAAAGCTATAAACTTTACCAGTTTGGCAGATGCAAATAACAGCCTTGTGGCTACTGAAAAAGCAGATGACTTGCGCCATCTTTCTGTGCCTAAATTGAATAGTGCCGGCTACCACAGGCGCGGCGGCGGCGGTGCGTATGTATATTTTTCGTACGGAATAATACTGGGTGGCGGATCTTTAAAAGCGACTGGTCCAAATAAATTTTCCAGTAGTGGATTCTTATATGGCGGAGACCTCGGAGTTGACATTATGTTCCCGGCGCGTAGTGATCGAAGCTATAATATGTTGACGATATATGTTACGGGACTTAACCATATATGTTGGCCGTATATAAATATGTATTTAGTTATCTATTTATTAG
>CAIVKT010000557.1 GCA_903906615.1 uncultured Bacteroidota bacterium
CACTACCACCGGCCTTGGATTTTGGACTTTGGTACCGATAGCTATAGGGATGGTATTTGGAATTTCTCAAAACAGATCCATACCGCCCCATTTATCGTATATAACATACCTTTGCTCACAACAACATATAAATAACATATTTTGAAAGCAGCAGCATCGCCACTTAATGAAAACCAACGTATTGCAGCCCTGCATGAGTATGACCTGCTCGACTCGCTGCCTGATAAGGATTACGACGACATTACCAGAATAGCTGCCGACATCTGCGGCATGCCCATATCGCTCATTTCACTCATAGATAAAGACCGCCAATGGTTCAAATCAAGGGTAGGTATGGAGGCATCAGAAACCCCGCGCGACATCGCTTTTTGCGCCCACGCCATACTACAGCCCGATGAACTGTTTATGGTGCGCGATACCACCCTTGATGACCGCTTTGCCGATAACCCCCTCGTTACCGGCGACCTTAATATAAACTTCTACGCAGGTGTACCATTGGTTACCGAAGGCGGCAACGCACTGGGTACACTGTGCGTTATAGACAGCAAGCCCAACGACCTGAGCAAGGAGCAGAAGGAGACCCTCAAAGCACTGGCACGGCAGGTAGTTGCCTACTTTGAACTGCGCAAACAAAGCAAGATGCTCAATGCCCAGAAGATACAACTACAGCAGATCAATGAAGACCTCTCGCGCTTTGCCTATGTGGTGGCGCACGACATCAAGTCGCCATGCAGCAGCCTGGCCATGTCGGTGGTGTACTTGAAAGATGCCTACGGGCAGCTATTTGATGCACAGGGCCTGCAACTGCTCGATATGATGGAATCTACCTCCATGAGCGCCATAAAAATGGTGGATGGCATACTGGAGCATACCCGGGTGGTCAACAGCGCAGATACCGACAAAGAGACCTTCTCCTTTGGCAGTATATACAACGAACTCTCCAACCTGCTCACCCTGCCTGCCAGCTTCAGATTTGATGCCAGCAATACCGCACTGGAGCTGCGCACCTCAAAGTACGCGCTGCTGCAGGTACTGCTTAACCTCTGCACCAACGCCATCAAATACAACGATAAAGAAAACGGCACCATACTCATCACCGCCACACAAAACGACAGCCAATACAAGTTCTCGGTGCAGGACAATGGCCCCGGCATAGCCCCCGCCCACCAGGCCCGCATCTTCGACCTCTTCAGTACCCTCGGCACCACAGACCGGTTCAACAACAAAGGCACAGGCATCGGCCTCTCCACCGTAAAACGCCTCATAGAAAAAATGGACGGCACCATCTCAATCGATTCCCTAACAGGGAAAGGAAATACGTTTAATTTTACTTTTAGTAAGTAAAAGCCCAATAGAAAGGGTCATTCAGAACGCAATGGTGAAGTTCATCAGTTGAGGCCATTAAAAATCATTGATAGCGAACTAAATGTCCCTAACCATTGCAAAAAGCCCAATAGTAAAGTGTCATTTCGCAGCGTAGCGGAGAACTTCATCAGTGAGACCATTAAAAATCATTGGTAGCGAACTATATCCCCCTAACCATGACAACAAGCCCAATAGTAAAGTGTCATTTCGTAGCGGAGAAATCTCCTGAACCATTGCAAAAAGCCCAATAGCAGCAACCCTCCCCTACTCTTTCACAAACCGCCCGCCATCCCGATAGCCATACACCCAACCTACCATTGTAACAAGCCAATAGCACCAACCAAGCCGAATACATAACCTCAGAAGATTTCTCTTTGCACCCCGATGAAGGATCACAGCTTCATTCGAAGAGGTTTGCTATTGAGCTTCAACCAATAGCCTATACACGCAAAAACGGCTGCCTTTCGCAAGGCAGCCGTTCTATAAAAGCTAATGGAGTATTATGCAGTTGTTTCTTCTGTGCTTTCTGTTGCATCAGCAGCAGGCGCTTCAGTAGCAGGTGCTTCTTCCACAGCAGGGGCGGCTTCAGCAACCGGTGCAGAAGCAGTTGCAGTTGCTTTAGGGGCGGCAGTACCTGCACCACGGCGGCTACGGCGTGTTTTCTTGGCAGCAGCAGCTTCAGTGTCTTTACCGTATATCTCGTTAAAGTCTACCAGTTCTATCATAGCCATATCAGAAGCGTCACCCATACGGCGTGGCAGCTTGATGATGCGGGTATAACCACCCGGGCGGCCGGCAACCTTGTCGCCTATTACACCAAACAGTTCTTTGATGCTCTCCTTATCCTGCAGGTAGCTGAATACGATACGGCGATTGTGCATAGTATCCTTCTTGCTGCGGGTAATGATAGGCTCGGCATATACACGCAATGCCTTAGCCTTGGCCAAAGTAGTGGTGATGCGCTTGTGCTCTATGAGCTGTGCAGTAAGGTTTGAAAGCAAGGCAGCGCGATGAGAAGCGGTGCGGCTTAAATTTTTGATCTTGTCTCCGTGACGCATGACATTTGTGTTTTAAACCTCGTACCGGGTCAGGATTTACGAGGTCTTAAGTGAAAATTCAAAAGTTAAAACCTTAAAGTGTGTGGTTTAACTAAGTCAAAATTTAAAAGTTAAAACCTTAAAGTGTGGGCTTTAGCTTTAATGTGTATACATGAGAAAGGTCAAAAGTAAAAACTTTAAGGTTTTCACTTTTGACCTTTAACTTAATTAATCGTCTCCCCTGCGGAATTTGTTGATATCCATCCCGAAGTGCAGGCCGCGCTCGTGGAGCACTTGCTCTATTTCAGACAATGATTTCTGTCCGAAGTTGCGGAATTTCATCAGCTCTTCCTGGGTATATTGTACCAGCTCGCTCAGCGAGTTGATCTTAGCTGCTTTCAGGCAATTGAAGGCGCGTACAGAAAGCTCCAGGTCTTCGAGCGGAGTATTCAGTACTTTGCGTACCAGCAATGTTTCTTCATCTACGATTGTTTCTTTCTCTTCACGCTTAGTGTCGAGGGAAATGTTCTCGTCGGTGATGATCATCAGGTGCTGGATGAGGATGCGCGATGCTTCCTTCACGGCTTCTTCAGGATGGATAGTACCATCTGTGATCACTTCCATGATCAGCTTTTCAAAGTCGGTACGCTGCTCCACACGTGTATTCTCGATCGTGTATTTTACATTCTTTATCGGCGTGTAGATAGAATCGATCGCGATAACGCCAAGTGGCGCATCAGCAGGGCG
>CAIVKT010000558.1 GCA_903906615.1 uncultured Bacteroidota bacterium
GATCTAATAGTAAAGAAGCCGAAGCCTGTGGTATATTGATCCATTTTCGAAAAATATTTTTCCCCGGCGAGTCCCGTTTTTCAGCGGCACTCGCCGGATTTGTGAAAGGATGGGAAAATGCGTTTAGATATTGCAATTTGTTCCACGAAACGAGTACTACACCCGCCAATTAACATTAAATCACTTTGCCACCAACGATTTTACAACATAATCGCTTATTTTAGCACCCGAATGACCCCCGATATATCCATCGTCATACCGCTGTACAATGAAGAGGAATCGCTGCCAGAGCTGGTGGCGTGGATAGAGCGCGTATGCGCCGAAAATAAATTTTCGCACGAGGTAGTGATGGTAGATGATGGCAGTACCGATAGCAGTTGGAAGGTCATCAAGGGCCTTTCTGCCCAATATCCTGCTATAAAGGCCATAAAATTCCAGCGCAACTATGGCAAAAGCCCCGCCTTATATGAAGGTTTCAAGGCTGCCGAAGGTAATGTGGTCATTACCATGGATGCCGACCTGCAGGACAGCCCCGATGAGATCCCCGGGCTGTACAGCATGATCGTTAATGACGGCTTTGACCTCGTAAGCGGCTGGAAGAAAGTGCGTTATGACAATACCTTTACCAAAAACCTGCCCTCCAAGCTCTATAATGGCGTTAACCGCTGGCTCAGCGGCATCAAGCTCCATGATATGAACTGTGGCCTCAAAGCCTACAAGCGCAATGTGGTGAAGAGCATTGAGGTATATGGAGAGATGCACAGGTTCATACCCGTGCTGGCCAAGCACGCAGGTTTTAAGAAAATAGGCGAGAAGGTGGTACAGCACAGGCCCCGCAAGTACGGCGTGTCCAAATTTGGCTGGGAGCGGTTTATCAATGGCTTCCTCGATCTGCTGTCTATACAGTTCGTCAGCCGGTTTGGTAAGAAGCCTATGCACCTGTTCGGGCTGCTGGGCACGCTCACATTTTTGCTTGGTTTTGTCATCGTTTTCTGGCTGCTCGTAGAGCGTATCCGCGAGGGTGCCAGTTTCGGGCTTACACACAAGATTGGCTTCTTCCTTGCGCCGCCTATTATGATCATGGGTACACTGTTTTTTCTTACCGGGTTTATATCAGAGTTGGTGGTACGCAATGCCGCCGACCGCAACGCCTATCTTACCGAAGAAAAAATACGGCTGTGAGTATTGATGAGGATATTATAACACCTGTTTGTCCGTAGTAATCAACGCTATCTCCTCAAATAGGGGGATTAACATTATTTTAGTTCCCCCGAGGCCGTTTTTCCATTTAATTCCTTCAATTTTGCGCATCATTTATTTTTTATGTATTTATTAAGAACTACGCTCATTTTTATATTGCTGGCAGTGGCAATACCCGCCTCTTTTGCCCAAACAGGAGGCCAGCCGACAACAGGAAGTGTAAAAGGCAAACTGACAGACGGAAAGAACCCTCTTTCATACGCCACTGTCACGCTGCTGCGTACTGATTCTACTGTGGTCAATGGCGATCTTTCCAAAGATGATGGCTCATTCAAAATAGCGCCAACCGGCATCGGCAGTTTCATCCTGCGAATAGAATATGTGGGTGTGGCCAGTAAATTCATGTCCGTACAGGTTACACCCGACCAGTCGGATAAAGACCTCGGTAACATCAAGCTGGTATCTACCGAAAGTAAGCTGAAGGAGGTAGATGTAGTGGGCGAAAAGCCGATCATGGAACTGAAGGTGGACAAAAAAGTATTCAATGTAGAAAAGAACACCACCACAGCAGGCGGCAGCGCATCAGACGTGCTGCAAAATGTACCCTCTGTGCAGGTGGATGCCGACGGCAATGTGAGCCTGCGCGGCAACAGTAGTGTAACTGTGCTGATAGATGGCAAGCCGGCCACACTGTTGGGTAGCGATGTGGCCTCTGCATTACAAAGCCTGTCGGCCAGCAGCATAGAAAGCGTGGAGGTGGTAACTAATCCATCAGCAAAGTATGACGCGCAGGGTACAGGTGGTATCATCAACATCATCACTAAGAAGGATGGCCGCTTTGGCATGAACGGCAACGTGACCCTGGGCGCAGGCACCAACGATAAGTACAATGCCAATTTCGGCCTCAATGCCCGTAAGGGCAAATGGAATGTGTTCGTAAACGGCAGCTACCGGGAGAACCATACCTACAACAATGTGATCACCAACAGGCACACCGACAGCGCTTCTTTTTACACTTACGAGCACGTGCCCCGCGTATTCAAAGGCTTCTTCAGTACT
This sequence comes from uncultured Bacteroidota bacterium, assembly GCA_903906615.1. GTDB lineage: Bacteria > Bacteroidota > Bacteroidia > Chitinophagales > Chitinophagaceae > Nemorincola. The sequence goes on from CAIVKT010000558.1 coordinate 2,260, forward strand.
GTCGGCGCGTCTTACGACCCGGATAAGTATAACTCCCTCACGCTCACTGAGAATGTGAATGTAATGAGCTTTGGGTACAATGATAACTCTATGTACAACACCTACAGTACCCCGAATTATACAGGCCCTATAGACAGTACCCAGAATAAGTATACCAACTTCAAGGTGAGTCCTTTGTCATTGTCTTCTTCGCTGGATTACAAGCATAAATTCAAGAAGAAGGATGAAGAGCTGAATGTGGATGCGACCTTTGCTGTTACTACCATCACGCGCGTACAGAATTATACCACCATAAATACACCACAGGATATCGGAACGCCCAACCCTATATTTGAAAACTCGCCTGCCACAGGCGGCAACAACTCGCTGAACGTATGGGCAGATTATACAGACCCTTTATTTACCAAGAACGGCAAGCTGGGTTTGGGCTTTAAATCGCAGTTCTACAATTTCAACAGCAGCGGCAACCCTACTATTAGTTATGCTAATGGCACACCCGGCATAGACTACAGCCTCATCAGCGACTATAACTATAGCCAGCAGATACATGCAGCCTATGTGAACTGGAGTGACCAATTAGGCAAATTCAGCTATCAGTTGGGCCTGCGTGGCGAGGACGCGATTTATAATGGCAATGGCAAGTTGCCGAGCGGGACCAATTCCGCCAGTGATACCTCATTCAAGAACAGTTTTGTGAACCTGTTCCCGTCTGCCTTTATATCCTACCAGTTGCCAAACCAGCAGAGCATTTACCTCAACTACAGCCGCCGTACCAACAGGCCCAACTTTCAGCAGTTGCTGCCGTTCATAGACCTGTCGAACCCAGGGGTGCTCAATACCGGTAACCCAGCGCTGCTGCCCGAGTTCATAAACAATATCGAGTTCAGCTACAACAAACTGGACAATAAAGGCAATAACATTATACTGGGTGCCTACTACGCTTATACGCAGAACCTGATAGATAAGGTGACACAAAATATAACCACGGCAGAAGTACAGGAATACGGCGTATCTCCGGGTATACTCTTTTCCCGTCCTATCAACCTGACCTCCGGCAGCACTTACGGCGCTGAGGCTACAGGCCACCTGCAATTGCTGCCTATATGGGATGCCACCATCAATGCTAACTTTTTTGAGAATGTGCTGAATGTGCCTGCGGAATACAACCTCGGCAATACGAGTGGCTTCGCCTGGTTCTCCAAGCTGAATACCAACCTGAAATTGCCTGCGAATATCTCGCTCCAGGTCAATGTCAACTATGAATCGCCAAAGGTAGTAGCACAAGGCACCATCAGGGAAAGCTATTGGATGGACGTGGCGCTGCGCAAGAACTTCTTCAAGAACAAGGCTACCCTTGTACTCAACTGTTCAGATGTGTTCAAGACCCGTCAATTCATCACCGATTACACTGCGCCCTTCATCGAGGAATACAACAGGATAAAAGAAACAAGGATCGGCAATATATCGTTCACCTATCGCTTCGGAAAATCGGACCTCGGCAAAGCCGCTGCAGACAAACATAAGCCCGATGATAAGAAAAAACTGGCCCCTGAGGAAGAAGACCGCGAAAAGAATATGAAGTCAGGTGATGATAATGACCAAAATGGTGGTGGTGGTCAGGGTGGCGCGCCGGCAGGTGGCAACAAAGGAAATGGCGGCGGTGGAGGCGCCGGCCATTAATTAATTTGCCTATCTTTATACTACAGTAAAACAATTACTTATGAGATTGATAAAGGAAGCAGTAGTCGTGATGGGCCTTGTTGCAGGCGTTGGGGGCACAGCACATGCCCAAATACTACGCGACTATGTAAGTGATGCGGATAAGACCTTTGAAAAAATGAAAAGCGGCAATAAGTCGGGCGGCGGCTCTTTATCCAGTGCCGACATTAGCGCCGGCCTGAAACAGGCTTTGCAGGTAGGCGCACAGAACGCTACCGGCAAGGTATCTGCCGTTAACGGCTTCTTTGGCAATGCCCTCATCAAAGTATTGATGCCACCTGAGGCCAAGAAGGTGGAGAACACCCTGCGCGAGGTAGGCCTGGGCAGCCAGGTAGATGATGCTATCCTTGCTATGAACCGTGCAGCCGAAGATGCCTCCGCAAAGGCCCTGCCTATATTCCTGGATGCCATCAAAAACATGTCTATACAGGATGGGCTGGCGATACTTAAAGGGGGTAACAATGCCGCTACCAACTATCTGAAACAAAAGACCTCAGCCGCGCTCACAGCCGCTTTCAGGCCGGTGATAGAGGAGTCGCTGGAGAAGGTGAATGCTACTAAATACTGGTCTACCGTATTCACTACTTACAACGAGCTGCCTACTACCTTCAATAAGATCAACCCCGACCTGCCTGCCTATGTTACAGAACGCGCCCTCAATGGTGTATTTGTGTACATAGCCGATGAGGAGCAGAAGATACGCCTCAATCCGGCGGCGCGTGTCACCGACCTGCTCAAAAAGGTATTTGCCCAGCACTAATACTGCCGGATATGCACATAGGTTTGGGTGTTGTGAAAAATTGTTATATATTGCACAGAAGGCCATCAACGCTGATGGCCTCTTTTTTTAAAAGCCGTACTACCTATGTTACAGGAACCAGTTACCTCTGATCTTTCCACCTGGTGGGACACACTGTCTTTCACCGGCAAGGAATTATTCCGTCTCGATGAATCGGGCGATATTGTATTGCTCGCCGACAGCAACATCACCGGGCGTGTTATAGCCACTGTATCGGCAGAGAACAGCGGTGCGGTATTGACCACCCTCCGGGAAAAATATGCCGCCACTGAGGCTAAGATATATGAGCTGGAAGTGGAATGGCTGGCCACAGACGACAAAACAAAGCTGGCAGACAAGGTAGCGCAGGCCAAAGAATACCTGCAAACAGTTGCCGCGGTGGGCGATCTTAAAAAGCTGGCCCTGCTGGTACACGACTGGGAACATACCATATACACGATCACAGAAGCCAACTACGCTGCCAAACTGAAGCTGGCCGAAATGGCTGAAAGCCTTGCTGAGAGCGAAGACTGGAAGAATGTAACACAGATACTCAAAGACATAGGCGACAAATGGAAAGAGGCCGGCTATGTGAATAAAAGCCGCAACGAAAAGCTGTGGGCAAGGGTAGAAGCAGCGCGCAAAGTATTCCACGACCGCAAGCGCTTACAGCATAAGGAAGAGGAAAAAGACATGCTGCATAACCTGGACTTGAAAATAGACCTCGTAGAGCAGGCCGAATCTATAGCAGCCTCCACCGACTGGAAAAAAACTACTGATACCTTCATCCGCCTCACCGAAGAATGGAAGACCATAGGCCACACCCTCAACAAAAAGAATGAAGAGCTTTGGCAGCGCTTTATTACTGCAAAGAATGTATTCTTCGACCGGAAGAAAGAACACTCGGGTAAGATACATATAGAGCAGCAAGCCAATTATGCCATAAAGCAGGCCATCGTAGAAAAAGCAGAAGCCCTCAAAGAAAGCACAGACTGGGCGAAGACCACGCAGGCATACGCAGCCCTTAGCGAGGAGTGGAAGAACACCGGCCGTGTGCCAAAAGACAAGGGCGATGACCTCTGGACCGCCTTTAACGCAGCCAAAGACCAGTTCTTTGGCGCCAAAAAGTTGCATTTTGATGCGCAACGCAGTGTGCAGGAAGAAAACTACAAGCTCAAAAAAGAGATACACGACCGGGCGCAGTGGCTCAAGAACTCTACCCAGTGGGGCAATGCCTCTGCCGAACTGAATGAGTTGTTTGAAGAATGGAAGACCATAGGCCCTATACCACACTCATACGGCGATGAGCTGTGGGAAGGCTTCATTGCTGCCCGCAAGCATTTCTTTGCCCGCAAAGATGCCAACCGCGAACAGCGCAGGCAGCAGGACGAAGAACAAAAAGCAGCCCGCATAGCACATGATAAAGCACAGGTACACAAGCTGTTTGCCGAGATAAAGGAAGAGGAAGAGAACCTCGCTGATTTTCATATCTCCATCAACAACATAACCCCCGGGAAAAAAGCAGCAGAGCTGAAAAGCCACCTTGAAAAATTGATCGCCGACACCACCGTGAAGATAAAGCGGATGAAGGAAAAGTACGAAGCCATAATGGCCGAAGACAAACCCAAAGAGCCGGCGGCCACAGCATCTGCACCAGAAGCTACAGTAGTATCGGTAGCAGAAACCGGCAACACGGAACAAACCCCGGAAGGAAATAATTAAAAGGAGAATAGGTAACTACTGCAGCAGGTAGGGTCGGTAGCGTCAGCACGGTTGAAAACCGTCAGACGCGTTTTGGGACAGGTAAAGATGGTGTGGCTTTCAGGAGCAACGCGCCTCATCGCCATAACGGCTAACACCCAATAATTCCTACCCTACTCACAATTAATTTATGTACGTTTGTACATACTGGTACGGCTTTTATACCCAACCATACATTGACTTTTTAATTTGCAAAATGAGCGAGCAACAAAAAGTTTTTCTTGCCAAAAGTGAGATCAAAGCACACGACCTGGAGCATAAGCGCAAGGTTGCTTTCAACATACAGAAATATAACGACAGCGTGGTGAAGGGCAAGCAGCAGTTTGCCCAATTGGAAGTAGCCCGCCGGAAAGCTAAGAACATTAAGTGGAAGGTGATCGAGAACCTCGATAAATACCTGGAGCAATTCGAGAAGAATTTTACGGCCCGTGGCGGCAAGCTGATATGGGCTGAGAATGCAGAAGAAGCATTGCAGGCCGTATTGCAGATCTGCAACGAAAAGAACACGAAGCAGGTAGTTAAGGCCAAATCTATGGTGACGGAGGAAATACACCTTAACGACTTCCTCGCTGAGAATGGCATAGAATCGGTAGAGACCGACCTCGGCGAATACATCCAGCAACTGGATGGCGAGCCACCCTACCACATCGTGACCCCGGCCATGCACAAGAGCAAGGAAGATGTGGCGCGTGTGTTTCATGAAAAGCTGGGTACAGAACCCCACCTGACTCCGCCCGAAATAACGAAGATCGCCCGCAAAAACCTGCGCCAGAAGTACATCACAGCCGAGGTGGGCATTACCGGTGGCAACTTCCTGCTGGCAGATGTGGGCGGTGTATGCGTGACGGAGAATGAAGGCAATGGCCGCCTCTGCACTACTTTCCCCAAGACACAGATATCCATTATAGGCATCGAAAAGCTGTTGCCGTCCATCAACGACCTGCACCTCTTCTGGCCATTACTCGCCACCTTTGGCACCGGGCAGAATGTGACCGTGTACAACACCATCTTTACCGGCCCGCGCAAGGCAGATGAAACAGACGGCCCCGAAGAAATGTACGTGATACTGCTGGACAATGGCCGCACCAACCTGCTGCGCAAAGAAGTGCGCGAGAGTATGTACTGCATCCGCTGCGGCAGTTGCCTCAATGCCTGCCCGGTGTATAAGAACATTGGCGGCCATGCTTATGGCGCTACCTATAGCGGCCCTATAGGATCGGTCATCACCCCGCACCTGCAGGGCATGGAGGAGTATAAGCACCTGAGCTATGCCAGCAGCCTCTGCGGCAACTGCACCGAAGTATGCCCCGTGAAGATAAACATACACGAGATGCTGCTGGAGAACCGCGCCATAGCCACCGAAGAACGCCTGAACAACAACGTAGAGAACATCACCTGGACGCTTTGGAAGCAGGCCATGCTCAGCCGTAGGCTGATGAACATTGCCAGCCCTGCTATGAAAGGCAAGGTGATCAATAAGCTCTTCAGCGATAGCTGGGTGCGCCACCGCGGCCCGCTGCATTTTGCCGAATCGTCCTTCAACAAGATGTGGAAGGAGAGAAACAAGAACTGATGGATATCTTAGTCGTATATAGCCCCGAACGTAGCCCCCGCCTCACTTATGTGCTGGACTGGCTGCTGAAGGAACGCCTGCATACGGACTACATAGTATTAAACGACCTTATCGAAACAGAAGGGCTGGACTTCTTTATATCTTATGGCGAGCTGGTACCCGGTACCATGTGCATACCCGCCCACGGCCTGCTGTGGGAAGAGGGCAAGGAGCCAACCGAGATAAAGACCGGCAAGTGGCAGGGCCTGCCCACCATCTTTGCCTCCGATGAACCAAACTATACGCTGCCCTTCGATCTTTTCTCCGCTATCTTCTTTCTCCTCTCCCGCTACGAAGAATACTATACCTCCTATACGCCCGATAAGCATGGCCGCTACCCGGCTACCGAAAGTATACTCTATAAAAACCAATGGCTGCAGCGCCCGTTGATAGATGAGTGGATACATGCGCTGCGCAACCAGGTACGCCCGCAGGCCGACATACCATTGCCAGCGCCTGCATTCCTGTACCAGCCTACGTATGATGTAGACATGGCCTACTCGCACCTGCACAAGGGGGCGCGACGCATAGTGGGCGCCTATATCCGCGCGCTGCTGAAGGGGGATGTAAAACAGATCAGCGAGCGAACGCAGGTACTTAAGAACAAACAAAAGGACCCCTACGATTCCTTTCGCTGGCTGAAGCAACTGCACAAGCAATACGACTATAAGCCGCTCTACTTCGTACTCGCTGCCCTTAAAACCACCGCATACGATAAGAACATATATCCCGAACACCCGGCTATGATGCGCGTTATCCGCCAGTTGGTAAAAGACGGCAGTATAGGTATACACCCATCCTACTATTCGGGGGAAGAAGGTAAAGTGGCCGAAGAAAAAAAGCTGCTGGAGCATATCTCTGCGCACCACATCACCATATCCCGGCAGCACTATATGCGCATCAGTACGCCCGGAACCTACCGCCTGCTGTTGCAAAATAATATACAGCACGACTACAGCATGGGCTATGGCTCGCACCTCGGCTTCCGTGCAGGTACGGGCTGCTCCTTCCTGTGGTACGACCTGGAGCAGGATGCTCCCACCACACTGCGCATACACCCCTTCTGCTTCATGGACACCACGGCCCACTTCGAGATGGGCATCAACGCATCAGAGGCTTTCATGTTGCTGGGCAAGATGACCGCTATATTGCACCATACAGGCAGCACCCTCATCACCATCTTTCACAACTTCTCCCTCGGCACCGGCGCCGAATGGAAAGGCTGGCGGCAAGCCTACGAAGACTTTGTGCAGGAGCAGGCGCACCACATGGCTACCGAAGTCGTTAGTCATTAGTCTTTAGTTGTTAGTCCCGATAGCTATCGGGAGTCGTTAGGGGAAATTCCAAACATCAAATTCCAAATCCCGGTACCGAAATTATTGGGCGCACTCGCGAGGGGAAACTCCCCTCCTTATTTTCAAGGAGGGGACGCGGTAAAGGCTTCCAAGTTTCACCGGCCGTAGCTTTGGCGAAGGTGGGCCATTTACAAGCGGGGGTGGTCATACTCGTGCCAAACCATCCCCAAAAACTCCCTACCTTTATTACCAAACTCACTTTATCCCGATAGCTATCGGGATAACTTTTGACCTTTAAATTTAAAACACTATGAAAATACGCACCATCATTACAGGCGTTACAGGTATGGTAGGCGAGGGCGTGCTGCACGAATGCCTGCTGCACCCTGATGTGGAGCATGTGCTTGTCATCACCCGCAAACCCACAGGCACCACCCACCCAAAGCTCAAAGAAGTCATACATTCCGACTTCATGAACCTGGCGCCCGTTGCTGCTGAGATGAAGGGCTACAACGCCTGTTACTTCTGCCTCGGTGTTACATCAGTAGGCAAGAAGGAGCCGGAATATACAAAGCTCACTTACGACCTGACGCTGCACTTTGCCCATACCCTTGCAGGCCAAAGTCCCGATGCTACGTTCTGCTATGTATCCGGCGTGGGTACCGACACCAGCGAGCAGGGAAAGATTATGTGGGCCCGTGTAAAAGGCCGTACCGAGAACGACCTGATGCGCCTGTTTCCCAAAGCATACATGTTCCGCCCGGGCTATATGGAAACCACACCGGGTATGAAGCACACCAACAAATACTACAAATACTTCGCCTGGCTCATACCCATCCTCAAAGTAGTAGCGCCCAACACCGGCTGCACCCTGCGCGAGGTAGGCATCGCCATGATACATGCCGCCACCCGCGGTTATCCCTCGCACATCATAGAGGTAAAGGACATTAAAGCACTGGCGAAATAAAGGCAAAACTTAAAAGTGAAAACCTTAAAGTGAAAACGAGCAAGGTGCTACTCGCGCCGTGAATTCCCCCTTGTGCGTTAGCTTTGCGGGCGGCCGAAGGGGGTGAGGGGATGTCTCACTCGCACCGGTAAACAACCAAACTCACTTTATCCCGATAGCTATCGGGATAACTTTTGACTTTAAGGTTGAATCCTCACTTTAAGGTTTTCCCTTTTCCCTTCCCTTATGAAACTCCAACCGGTAATGCACACCCGCCGCAATGCTGAAGAGGGTTACATTCATTGCGCGGTTAGCATAGGAATATGCTGTATTGTTCTGAGTGTTCAATGTAAGTCGTGATGTGCCTCCCGTTCCTTCTACATTAATGCAGATGCCATGCCATATATCATAATTGGCCGACACCCTGAATGCGACCAACAGGCCGCTGCCATCTGTAGTGCTTCCGGGGTATATATAGTAGCAGCCGGCTACCATGCTTTTGCCTGCCAACAATTGCGGAGCTACCGATACCCTGCCGCTATGATACTCCATACCCACGTAGCCGTAAAAATTATTCATAGGGTGTGCAAAGTAATAATCTCCGGGCGTTAAAAAGGGAGTTGATAGCGGCAGCACATACCGGTCGTAACCTATACCCGCCAGCAGCTTCTTATGAAATCGATAAGAAAGGCTGAGGGTACTGCCTCGCCCTGCGGTTTCTGTAAATGGCGCTCCCCCCTGTGAGTTATAATTATAGCTGGCACGGCTGCTGCGTACACGGTTTGTAAGGCGGTAAAAATTCAGGCCATAATCGGCGCCGGCCTCCAGTTGTGCCTGTGCAGCTATGGGCAATGCGAGTAAGAGTATAAACAGGTACTTCATAAGATAGGGCGAAAATAGAAATGGTTGCGGATAAACAGAAATTTTATTGCTCACTTTTTTATTGATAATCAATACATTGGGTGGTTTTTTGTGGATAATTGTTGCTCACTTTTTGCCTGCCTAACGGGGAGGGCAACTGTTGCACAAAAAAGCCCCAGCTATTTCAGAACCCTGAAAGGGTGGCAGTATTATAGGGGGGTAAAATATAAACTACCAATGAACCCTGAAGGGGTGATATTATTTTGTGATGAGCAGGATACACCACGAGATTGCGCAAAAACAAGCGCGTTTTTTTTATTGATGGCTTGAAAACCAAAGAATGATTGACAACCAATGAGTTGAGCGAAAAGCTGGCTTTGATTTTTGCTACATTTTTGCGCACTGTTGCAAGAAAATTGCACACCCTTTTTGTCTTTTTCGGGTTAGGTTTAAACACAAAGGCGACGAAGGTTTCACTACGGCCACAAAGTAAACTGGTGTATCCTCCTTCGCTATCATTACTATCATTGAGGGCCGCGGCGGACAAGGGAAAACACCCTTTTATCTGACAAAGATCGGAAAGAAAGTAATACGGCCCAAGACGAAAAATCTATGCGGGTATTTGTAGGAACTATGATGAGGAATCATTGAATGACGGGCTATAAGTTTTCAGTCCTTTGTTGAACTGTACGATTTTATCGTACAGTTGTATTCTGTTTGCAAATTTCTATATAGTTGCAGCAATAAGATTCGCCACGCTTTCCCGA
>CAIVKT010000559.1 GCA_903906615.1 uncultured Bacteroidota bacterium
AGGTGCTGCGCGGCCAGCGCGGCGTGCATTACCAGGAGCGCGATAAGTTTAACCGCCCCGGCGACCCCTACAAGGGTGGTGTACTGGATACGCAGGAAATAGCGGGCAGGTCGTTACAACTATACCTGGATGCCGACCTGCAGGAATATGCCGAAAAGCTGATGGCCAACAAGATAGGCAGCGTGGTGGCCATAGACCCCAAGACCGGCGGCATACTGGCTATGGTGAGCAGCCCCACCTATGACCCCAACCTGCTGCGCGGCCACGACCGCGCCAAGAACTACGCAGCCCTGTACCGGCTAGCCACCCGCCCGCTCTTCAACAGGGCCACGCAGGCCATGTACCCGCCCGGCTCTACCATAAAGCCTTTTACCGGCCTGGTGGCGTTGAATGTAGGCGCTATAACACCCTCCTATGGCTACCCTTGCCGGGGCAGCTACAATGCCTGCGGAAGGTCTATCAAGTGCGAGCATAAAGATGCGGGGCATGCAGCTAACTTCAGGCTGGCGCTGGCCCACTCGTGCAACTCTTACTTCTGCCATGTATTCAGGATGACTATTGATTACAAAAATTTTGGCAGTGTGAAGGAAGGGCTGCAGGTGTGGCACAACTATTACAACAGCTTTAGCTTTGGTGTACCTACGGGCATAGACCTGCCTTTTGAGAAAGGTGGCTTTGTACCGGACAGCGCGAAATATGACCGCATGTACCACGATGTGTGGAACTCCTGTACCGTAGTATTTGTGGGCATGGGCCAGGGCGAATTGTTGCTTACCCCATTACAGATGGCCAATGGCATGTGCATCATTGCCAACAAGGGCTACTACTATACTCCGCACTTTGTAAAATCAATAGGCAATAAAACCAACGACACCCTGCTGAAAAAATACAACGAGATGCACCGCGTGCTGAATATACCCGACAGTACCTTCAATATAGTGCAGCAGGCGATGCAGGATGTGGTGGAGAGCGGCACCGCCGCAGGCGCCAAACTGGATGGGGTGACCATATGCGCCAAAACAGGTACAGCGGAGAATAAAGCCATAGTGAACGGAACGGTGATCAAAATGCCGGACCACTCTATGTTTGTGGCCTTCGCGCCGAGGGAGAACCCCAAGATTGCCATAGCCGTAGCAATAGAGAATGCAGGGTATGGCGCTACGTGGGCCGCACCTATAGCCAGCTTACTGATAGAGAAGTACCTTAAAGACAGCGTATCGGTAAAGCGGAAGGCGATGGAAGATAAAATGTTGAACGCCCACCTTATCAACAAATATACCTTTACCATAGACTCTGTGCTGCGCCTGCACGATGCCGAAGTTTTCCGTGCGCGTATGGAAAAGAAGTTTTTGGCAGACAGTATACAGAAGGCACAGGATTCAAGCATGTTTGCGCATTGGGTGGATGAACGGTTAAGGAACATAAGTAAGCAGAAACTGAAAAGCGGGAAGAAGTAGTTAGTCGTTAGTTGTTAGTAGTTAGTCGTTAGTTGTTAGTAGTTAGTAGTTAGTCGTTAGTAGATAGTCGTTCGACAAACTCACGATTAGTCGCGAGGTACATAAATAAACGATCAAATGAGCAGGCACAAACGCAAATATTACGCTACGACTATCTACTAAATACCATATAAAAGAAAAAAATGAGTTCACTAAGAAAAGCATTGTTTTACCGGATAGACGGCGTGGTGCTGCTGCTGTATGTGGCGCTGATAACCGTGGGTATACTGGCTATATTCTCTGTAGAGCACCGCACCACGGATGTTACCATCTTCCTGGCCAACAAGAGCTATATGAAGCAGGCCATGTGGTTTGGGTATTCGCTGCTTATAGGCTTCGTGATACTGCTTACCGATAGCAAGTTTTTCTCCTCCTTTGCCTTTCTCATATATACCGTGGCGCTTGCGGTGCTGGTCATCACCATCTTTGCGGGGGTGGATGTGAAGGGTTCGCGATCGTGGCTGGGGGTTGGCAGTTTCCGTTTTCAGCCGGGCGAGGTAGCCAAGATATTTACGGCTATGGCGCTGGCCAAATTCATGTCTTTGCCGGAGACGAATTTCAAAACCCTCAAAGACCGGCTGATAGCTGTGGCTATAGCCCTGGTGCCGGCTATGCTGATCATACTGCAAAAAGAGACAGGGCTGGCGCTCGTTTACTTCTGCTTCTTCCTGGTGATGTACCGCGAGGGGCTGCCCAATTCGGTGCTGGTCATTGGATTTTCGCTGGTGGCGCTGGTGCTGGGTACCTTGCTTATAGAGCGCAAGGTGCTGTTCATAGTGCTTACCGTGCTGGCGGTGCTTATAGGCCTGCTGATGCGGCACAGCCTGCGGCGCCATATGCTGCCCCGTATACTGCTTATAGGTTGCTGGCTATTTTGTATCATCTTCTCGCAGGTGGCGGTACCGTTTGCCTTTAAGCATGTGCTGCAACGCCACCAGATAGACCGTATCTTCTCGACGATAGGCAAAGAAGTGCCGGATGAATATGACAAGACCATGGTGGCCGGCGAAGAGAAAAAAGGCAACAGCTCGGAGTACAATGTGCTGCAATCGAAGATAGCTATAGGCTCCGGCGGCTTCTGGGGCAAGGGCTTCCTGAATGGCACCAGCACCAAGAACCAGTTTGTGCCGGAGCAAAATACCGACTTCATCTTCTGCGCTATAGGCGAGCAGTTTGGGTTTATAGGCAGCGCCATACTGGTGATCCTGTATGTATCGCTCATGCTACGCATAGTGTTCATTGCGGAGCGACAGCGGTCGGTCTTTACACGGGTATATGCCTACTGTGTGGCGTGCATACTGTTCTTTCACTTTGCCGTGAACATCTCCATGACCATAGGGCTTATGCCGGTTATCGGCATCACATTGCCATTCCTAAGCTATGGCGGCTCATCGCTGATGTCGTTCAGTATCCTCATCTTCATCCTGGTGCGGCTGGATGCAGACCGGCAGGCGCTGATCAGGTGACCTGTTAAATTCCAAATTCCAGGGTACAAGTTCCAAACTCCAAGTACAAATTGTAGGGCAGATGTCCCGCAGTTTTTATTTTTTTTTATCCCGATAGCTATCGGGATAACTCTGATTATGGTTTTTTATGTAAGTGATAGTGGATAAACCGCCGTCGCTAAAGCTATGGCCGTCGAAGGGGTTTTGTTCGTATTTAGGGCTTGCTAAATAACTCAGAGATCGTTTATTAGTAAAATGGACATATGGTTTGAATGCCGTTGACTTATTAACCATTGGTATAGGGACAAAAGTGC
>CAIVKT010000560.1 GCA_903906615.1 uncultured Bacteroidota bacterium
CGATCAAAAAGCTTCAGCTTCTTTGATCAGGGGTGGTGGAACTCCCGCCGGACAGGCCACGCAAAATGTGACATCCAATGGGACATCCGTCAGCACCGAAAACAACCTCAAACCCTTTACAGGCAAAATACCTGTACAAAATGACAATACAGAGTTATCCACAAAAAAAATTGAAAACCAATGTGACATCCCCACTCCAAAACCCATCGGCCGCAAAGTCATGAAGCGCACAGTAGAGATCAAATACACCCCAAACGATCGCTTCTTCCGCTAGAAATCTAAACGATTAATACCACTAAAAATCCTCACCCACCTCAAAGCTCATCTGCTCCCTTGTTTTAGGATGCACAAAGGAGATGTATGCTGCATGAAGGTATAGCCTCGTAGAGGCAGTACCATAAAGATCATCGCCAACTATGGGGGCATTGAGGCCAAGCTCGTGGGCCGAGTGCATGCGCAACTGGTGGGTACGGCCGGTGAGTGGCCAAAAATGGACTTTGGTTACAGCGCCATTGCTTTCAATTACTTTGTAGCGGGTAACACTATTTTTACCGGTCTGAAAACAAACCAATTGCCTTGGCCGGTTAAAGGGATCAGCGCATAAGGGAAGCGTTATTTCTCCTTCTGCTTGTGCTATTGGCTTAGACAGCAACGCAGTGTACCGCTTACTTACTGTGCGGTTCAGGAATTGCTTTTGAATGAGCCTGTGCATCTCCTGTGTTTTGGCCACTACCAAAAGGCCGGATGTGCCCATATCCAGGCGGTGAACAAGATAGGGTTCTGTACCCACCAATGTATTTCGGAGCCTGCTGTACACCGAATCCTCAATGTTCACGCCCGGCACAGATCGTAGCCCGGCAGGCTTATTGACTACCAGCAAGTATTCGTCCTCAAATACAATTTCCAGTTTGAGGCTATCTTCGGCAGGCAGTAAAAACGGGTTTGCATCAATAGCCATTCCCTCCAGCATATGCTCCAGTATGGGCTTGCACTTGCCGGCGCAGGCGGGGTAAAATTGTTTATGCTGCCTGATATCTGACTTGGGCGAAGCGCCCCACCAAAACTCGGCCATAGCCAGCGGTTCAAGCCCGTACGCAAATGCGTATTGCAACAGCTTAGGGGTGGCACACTCCCCCGCTCCCGCAGGTGGCACACCGAAAGCAGTACTGGTGAAAATATCCCGCAGGCTCTTGCTTTTACCGGCAATATTGAGGAAGGAATATTGCTCAAAAAGCTGCTGCTGCAATGCGCCCGATCTTTCCCTGCGCTCATTTTTCAGCGCTTCGATACGGCCCGCTAATAAAGCCCATTTTGCCTGTGCTTCTTCTACACGCTGCTTCCATTCATCCGTCAGCAACCTTAGGCGGTGCCTGTCGTAGTGGCTTTGTTTGGCCAGGTCTGCTTCAACTGCCGCGTAGGTCTGTTCATCCCCGCTATTGTTGTTACTGTTCTCTTCGCGGAGTTGCTTACGGATCTCTTTATTGGTCTTCAGCAGTTTCTTGAAAGCTGATAGTTCCTGTGCCGACTGCACCGTAAGCTTTTCCAGTTCCAGTTTCCGGCCATGATATTGTTCACTTGATAGTATGTCTTCGATCTCTTTGTTGATGGCGCTGATCACCTCCTGTCCCTTCAGGAAAAAGCTCCCTTCAACCAGCATATCAAATACAGGAGGAACAAATTCAGGGTGATCGTTGGAGTCGGCCAGCTTGCCGGAGAAAGCAGACAGGTAACCCACTTTCCCAACCTTGTCTCGCACTACCAATACCCCAAACATCTTGCCAATGGCCCCTTGCTGCTCATCAGCAAGCCCGAAATTATGGTCAAGTCCGGTAAGTGTTTCCAGGTATTGCTGCAGTTCGGCAGCGGCTATGGAGGCCAAAGGATGTGGCTCGTAATAAAAAGGAAAGGTGAACCGCTCCGGCAGGGTCTGCTCATTGATCACACTATCCGTAAAATAGGTTATCCTATTTTGTTCACTGCTGCCCAAATCTGTAATATTATTTTCGATGTACAAAAATAAGGCTTCTACGCTGAATGCTAAAAAACACCACCGTGCGAAGTGCTCGTGATGTAATTGCAACAATAGATGAGGAATAGAATTATAGCCGGGTTTACCAGGTCGCTGTAATTGTCGTTTGTTTCAATTTCGTAGGTGAAGCTAAAGCTTTTCCACTGAAAATTGGGCCTCAGCACTGCTATCTCCTGGCCTGCATCGGTAGCGACCACATAGTGCCTGTTCAGTAATCCTTCACCCTTAAAATGATACTCAGCGCCACCGAGCGTAAGGACCACATTCATTGCCCAGCTACGCTTTGCCGCAGCTATGCAGGTATCGCCGGCTGTCATTTCAATGCTCGTGAGCCAGAAGTTTGATGGGCCCACCTTGTATAAATCACCACCCGGCAAGGTTATATCCGCATTCGCAGAAAACCAAACTGAATAATTAAGCCTGCCCAGGGGTTGGCTGGTATCGTTATATAATTCAAAATAGTGAAACGCAAACAAAAATTCATATTTTTTTGAAAAAACAGAAAAATACTTGTAGTGGAATGATTATTATTGGTGATCAGCGTACTTAAACGACACACAAGGAATGAAGTATTTGTTTGCCTTTTTGATATACATAAGCATTGCATCACCGGCAATGGCGCGCAAAAGCGACAGCCTGTGGATGGCCAGGCACTATATTAAGATAGAGCAGTACATAACCATGCGCGATAGTGTGCGGCTTTTTACGGCCATTTATGTACCTAAGAACAACTCAGAAGACCACCCTATCCTGCTCACGCGTACACCCTATTCCTGCGCGCCATATGGAAAAGATACGCTACGGGATTTCTGGAGTACCTACCAAAAAGCCTATCTTGATGAAAATTACATCATCGTAATACAGGACGTACGCGGCCGGTGGATGAGCGAAGGCAATTATATGAACATACGCCCTTATTTACCGAATAAAAAAACACGCAAAGACGTAGACGAATCAACCGACAGCTACGATACTATTGACTGGCTGGTGAAGAATGTGGCGCACAACAATGGCAAGGTAGGCGTGCTTGGTATTTCTTATCCAGGCTTCTACGCTATCATGGCTGCTGCCAGCCATCACCCGGCATTGGTAGCCATAAGCCCGCAAGCGCCTTGTGTGGACTGGTATAGCGGTGACGACATACACCACAACGGCGCCTTCTTTGTGATGGATGAATTTGACTATGATGTACCTCTTGGCTTTGGCTTTGGTGTGCCGCACCACGTGCCTACCTCTGTGCCGCCCAAAACCTTCGGCTACCCCGTACACGATAACTATAAATTTTACCTGGAGCATGAGCCGCTACCCTCGCTCACCAAACTCACCGGCGATAGCATAGCTTTCTGGAATGATATAATGAACCATCCCGACTACGATGCGTGGTGGAAAGACCGTGATGCCCGCCGGGCCGTAAAAGACCTGAAACCCGCCACACTGTGGGTAGGTGGCCACTTTGACGCAGAAGACAACTGGGGGGCATGGAATGGCTATATGGCCGCAGAAAAGGCCAACCCCGGCAAGGCGTTCAATAAGCTGGTAATGGGGCCGTGGTACCACGAGCAATGGGCCAATAACGATGGCACACACCTGGGCAACATCAACTTTGGCAGCAACACATCGGCATGGTACCAGCAGAATATAGAGGTGCCTTTCTTTAATTACTACCTGAAGGGCGAAGGGGACATATCTAAACTGGCCAAGGCAACGATCTTTGTAACCGGGGCCAATGAATGGCGCAACTTTGACCAATGGCCACCTGTTGCAAAAAAAGACGTACGGTTTTACCTGCAAGACAATGATGTGCTGAATACAAAACCACCCACTGCGGCAAGCAGCTACAGCGAATACGTAAGCGACCCGCACCGCCCGGTGCCCTATACCGAAGACGTACACTTTAACCGTACCCGTAATTACATGACGGACGACCAGCGGTTTGCGGAGCGCCGGCCCGATGTGGTTGCCTTCAAGACCGGAATACTGCAATCTGATGTGACGCTGACGGGCAATGTAGTGGCCGCTTTGCAGGTGTCCATATCTACCACAGATGCCGACTTTGTAGTGAAGCTCATTGATGTTTTCCCGGACAGCCTGAGCTACAACAGTGTGAATATCTATGACGACTCAGAGCCTGTACTCAAATACCCCATGGGCGGCTACGAGATGCTGGTGCATGGCGAGATAATGCGGGGGCGCTACCGCAACAGCCTGGAGAAACCCGCGCCATTTGCGCCCGGCGAAGTAACACCTGTTACCTTTAAAATAGGCGATGTGGCGCACACCTTTAAAAAAGGGCACCGCATTATGGTGCAGGTACAAAGCAGTTGGTTTCCGCTGGTGGATATGAACCCGCAGAAATACGTGAACATCTATAAAGCCAAAAAGCAGGACTTCCACAAGTCTACGATACGCATATACCACGACAGCCAGCACCCCAGTATGCTGATACTGCCTGTGCTGAACAATTAGTATAGTGCTAAATCATTACCTTTAAACCAGTACCCCGAAAGGTATTGCACATGACCGGGCGCACCTCATCAAAAAAAATACGAACCCTACAGCTGGCCGCTGTTATCTTCTTCACTGTATCCGGTGGGCCGTACGGGCTGGAGCCATTGTTGCAATATGCAGGGAATAACCTGGCGATATTGTTGCTGTGCATCGTTCCTTTTCTTTGGGATATACCGGCCATACTTACCGTGCTGGAGCTAAACAGCATGATGCCTGTGGCGGGCGGTTATTACAAATGGGTGAAGACCGCACTCGGCACCCGCTTCGGGTTTTATGAGGGCATGTGGACGTGGTTCTATACATTCGTTGACCTTGCTATTTACCCTGTTCTTTTTGTGCAGTACACCTCCTACCTCTTTCCGGGTATGGAAGCTTATAAGATACCTGCATGCCTGTTCATTATATGGGGATCAGCAGCGCTCAATATCATAGGCATAGTGCCGGTAGGCCGAATGTCTTTCGTACTCAGTAACCTGGTACTGATGCCCTTTGTGCTGATGATCGTCATTTTCTTGAGCAGCCATGCGGCCGTGGCCGCACCTGCGACTGCAACACCTACATTCCCTTTGTTCGGTATGGCGCTGTACACGATCATGTGGAACTTCCTGGGATGGGACAGCGCAACTACCTATGCAGAAGAGGTGGAGAACCCTGTGCGGTCTTACATCGTATCAGTGGCTATAGCCTTTGTAAGTGTGCTGGCCATATACCTTGCAGTTATTTTTGTGGCGCAAAGATCAGGTATAAACTACGCCAACCTCACCCAACAGGGATTCCCTGCACTGGGTACCCTGCTCAGTGGCAGGTGGCTGGGCGTGCTGATAGCTTGCGGCGGCATGGCCAGCTCCATAGGCTTGTACAACGCCAATATACTCTCGGTATCGCGCGTACCAAAGGCTATGGCTGATGACGGGCTGCTGCCCATGAAATTAAGCGCTGTACATCCCCGCTTCCAAACCCCGTATATCTCTATTATCGTTTGCTCAGTGATCGTGAGCTTCATGATCCTCCGCACCTTCGCCGACCTGGTGGTTATAGATGTGACCATATACGGCGCGGGCCTCTTCCTTGAATTCTTCTCGCTGATAAAGATGCGGCTGAAAGCACCGGATATGCACCGCCCATTCCGCATACCGCTGGGTGTGCCGGGCCTGTGCCTGCTCATTGCTTTACCAATAGCCCTTTATGTAACCGCGCTTACGGGTGTGTGCATGAATACCACTAACGGCATCAACCCCGCATATGCGGCTATAGTGATACTGGCCATAACAGAGGTAGCCTGGCAGATACTGGTATGGCGCAGGCCCGGACTGAAGAACAGCTAACTGCTCATTGAAGCTAAAGCGGGTTGAGGATTGTAGCGGGCTGAACAACATATAGCCATCTATATTCTGTCCTGCTTGTCTTCAACTGTCATTACAGAGCAATAAACATCAGTATTGTACCTACTTCCTCATTACTATATATGTAGAAAAGGCGGCAATTTGAGTTGCCGCCTTTTCCTGGATGCAGTACGCGAATTATTTGCTGCGTTTTGCCGCAGGTGTTTTTTGCTCACGTTTCTGCGTATCGCTTTCACGTTGGCTGCTTTCCTTTGCAACAGGTGTGTTGCTTGTTTTCTTATTACTTGAATCCTGGCTGTTATCTGCCGACTTGCTTTTCTGACCCTCGTTATTCTGTTTCATAAACAATTGTTTTTAAAAAGTTTGATAGATAGGTTAAAATAACTGTGCCATCGCTATCACTTACACACCAGCGTATAAAATAACCCTGCGGTGAAGTTGTACAACCTGTCTATGCGGCTGCTCAACTGCACCGGCAG
>CAIVKT010000561.1 GCA_903906615.1 uncultured Bacteroidota bacterium
ACGGTGTCGTGGTTCGACGAGGCTCACCATGACACCTATTTACCCACAAGTACATAGCTCGAGGCTCACCAAGACCTACTAATAAAAACATCGTGGTGGCCCTTCACAACACCATATCAACAATGGTTCAAAACAAAATATCTTTCCATCACCTAGTTTATATCTTTGCCCCACGTGGCCTACTTCAAACCATACAAGCGCATCAACCAACTGATCCAGAACGAAAGTTTTGAACCGATGATCAGTTGGGGTGTACGTATGGCCTTGTCGGGTACGCTGCCCATTATATGGGGGCTGGCCACGGGCCGCATCAGCGATGCCATATGGATGACGCTTACTGCCGAGGGCATCTGCTGGGTGGAGATGAAGGGGTCGTTCTCGTGGCGGGTGCGTACACTGCTCACAGGGGCCGTGCTGGCGCTGCTGTGCAGCGCACTGGGGCTGGTCACGGGTTTCAATATCTGGCTCAGTGTTATTGCTATGTTCGTCATAGCCTTTATCGCTACCCTGCTCAAAGACATGGGCGACCGCGCCAGTGGCCTCGCCATCTGCATGTACCTTATGTTCATCATCTGCAATGCCTTCCCGGTCGCGGAGTGGCACCAGGTGCACCACCGCATGGCGCTTATAGCCATCGGGGCATTGTGGCCGGTGGTAGTGGGTATCGGTGCATCATTCCTTATGCCCGCCGAGGAGCCGTTCAGGCGGCACATAGCATTGATATACCGATCTATTGCCACGCTGGTAGGCACGGTATCGGCCAGCGGCACCGATAAAGCCCGCGGTGATGTCTATACGCATGAAAACGCGGTACGTACCGCAATAGATAATTCTTACACCTTCTATGGCCGGATGGCACATGCCGTAGATGAGCAAGACCACCAGAAGTACCAGCTTACCCTGCTGCGCAAAATAGCGGGCATGGTGGCCGTGAATGTAACTGCCATGGGCGAGGAGATGACCCACATAGCCGTGCCCGAGCTGGACGAACGCCTGCGGGTAAAGGCCGCCACGCTCTTCAGCGCGCTCAAAGAAGCCGTGAGCCGCATATCGGTATTCATCATCACCCTAAAGCCGGAGGAGAAACTGCTGGCCCGCACACAGATCAACAGGCTAACGAAGCTTACTGCACTGATACGGGAGTATCCCTTGCCTTACGATGCCAAGCAGGTTTCGGCCATCAACCGCATCCTGCAGCTCACCGACCGCACTGTGCGCCTGCTGGAGAACGCCATACTGCGGCTGGATACTATGGGCAAGGACGAAAGAGTGTACCATTCCTACTCCTTCATCAAGACGTTGTTCCTGCTGAAGCCTAAATATTTTCTCAACAGCCTGCGGGTGCTGTTCAGCCTCAACTCCTTCACCACCCGCTATGCCATACGCTCGGCGGTGGCGGCTACGCTGGCGCTGTTCCTGTACAAGTGGTTCCATATAGATCATGGTTACTGGCTGCCCTTCAGCGTGATGATCGTGATACAGCCCTACTTCGGCGCTACGTTCAAGAAGGCTATAGACCGCGTGGGCGGCACCTTGCTGGGCGGCCTTGCCGGGGGCTTGCTGCTGCACACGCCCGCAGGGCTGCATGCCAAGGAATTTTTCCTTTTCCTTACGTTCATCCTCATGGTGTATTATGTGCGCAAGCAATATGCTATCGCGGCCTTTGCCATCACGCTCAACCTCGTACTGCTGTTCAATCTTGAATCGTCTTATAACAATATGCTGCTGGTGACGCGCGCGTTGTGTACCATTGGCGGGTCTTTGCTGGCGGTACTCTCCGGGGTAGCCTTGCTACCTACGTGGGATGAGAAATGGCTGCCATCGCACCTGGCAAAGGCTATCAAGGGCAATTACGATTACTTCATTGCTACCTTCTATACCAGGGAGCGCACCCTCACCTGGACGCGCTATAAGCGCCCCGCCGAGTCGGCCAACAGCAATGTATTCGAGTCCTTCAACCGCTATGTGCAGGAGCCCGGCGAAAAGCAATCAGAAGTGTATTATGACCTCATCACCTGCAATGTGCGCATCACCCGCAACCTGAATAACATTCACCTGGAACAGGACGAAAAAAAGCAACTCAAAGAAGAAACTGCCACTGCACAGCAGCAGCAAAAGATCAACGAGTCTCATGCGCTGTTTGAAAAAGTATTGGCGCAAACCGCATTATTGCGCGGCGGCACAGGTATAGCCGTTCATGTGCCTGCTGATCAATTCCATACACCCATGCGCCTCAATGAAGTACAAATGATCGCGCTCGAAAAACTGATCATAGAACTAAAAGCCATGCTGCAGGATTTTGAGCAGCTGGGCAAAAGTGCCTGAGGCAAGCAAACTCATAATATCGTAGCTTAGCAGTATGAATTACCTCGCCCATGCGTTCCTTTCCTTCGGAGACAAGGATATACTTACCGGCAACATGATCGCCGACCATGTGAAGGGCAAGCTGGCGCTGGAGCAATACCCATCAGGCATCAGGCACGGCATAGCCCTGCACCGCAAGATAGATGAATACACAGACAAGCACCCGGCCACGCTGCGGGGCAAGCTATTGTTCCGCGAAGATTTCGGATTGTATGCAGGGCCCATAATGGACACCATCTATGACCACTACCTGGCCAACGACCCTAAGTATTTTGCCAATGAGGCTGCCTTACTGGCCTTCACGCAAGCCACTTATGCCTTGCTGGAGGAGAACGCGCAGTACTTTCCCGAGAAATTTGCGGGCTACTTTCCGCATATGAAGGAGCACAACTGGCTGTATCACTACCGCCATATGAAGGGCACAGAGCGGTCGCTCATTGGCCTGTCACGCAGGGCTTTGTATATGCCGCCCATCGCCAAAGCCTACGAATTGTTCGTGGCACACTTTTACACACTCAATCAATGTTATTATGAGCTTATTGACGATATGACCGCCTTTGTAAAAAACGGTGCGGGTATTTGACCGCAAGTATTAAATTTGCCACAGCTAAAGACAAACCATGCGTTCTACCTCCTCTTATATAGTTACCACCATTTTATCATTGCTTTTTGTTGCCTGCCACTCCGGCTCGGCCCCGGCTGCCGCCCGCACCAATACCACAGGCTTTAAAGAAGTGCCGGTAACATCGGCCTACACAGCCATGGTGTATGACACCAGCAGCCCACAGGCGCAAAACATCATTGCCCAGCTGGATAATTATTATCGCGGGCAGGTGCGGGCAGGCTTTAATGGCAGCGTACTGATCGGTTACAAGGGCAAGGTACTGTATGAGCGCTACTTTGGCGCGGCCAACAGGGAGCGTAAGATACCGCTCACGCCTACATCGGCCTGCCAACTGGCATCTGTGTCTAAAACATTTGCAGGTGCTGCATTGCTGTACCTCTACCAGCGCAAGTATGTGGACCTTGAGCTGCCGGTGCAGCATTACCTGCCACAGTTCCCCTACCCCAACATTACCATAAAGATGCTGCTGGACCACCGCTCCGGCCTGCCCGACTATACCAAGTGGGTACCGGTATACACCGGCGACATGAACAAGCCGATCTCTAATGAGCAGATGCTGGCCCTAATGGCAACCAAAAAACCCGCGCTGGAGTTCAGGCCCAATACACGCTTTAAATACTGCAACACCAACTTCGCCATCATAGCTATGATCATTGAAAAGGTAACGGAGATGAACTATTACGACTTCATGTCGAAATACATTTTTCAGCCGCTGGGTATGAGCAGCTCGTTTGTATACAACCCGTGGAAAGGATTGCCGGGCAACGCCACTATCAGCTACAAATACAACTGGAGGCGAGAGCCCGATATGTTTGCCGACGGCGTGTATGGCGACAAAGGCATTTACAGCACCGTCGAAGATATGTATCGCTGGGACCAGTCGTTCTACCACAACCTGCTCCTCAGCCCCGAGACGCAGGAACTGGCCTACGGCCCCTGCTCCTTCGAGAAGCCCGGCATCAAGAACTATGGGCTGGGCTGGCGTATGCTGTGCTACCCCAATGGCAATAAGATCATTTACCACAATGGCTGGTGGCATGGCAACAACACCTCGTTCTACCGCTTTATCAAAGAGAACCTCACCATCATAGTGCTGGGCAATAAATTCACCAACAGCATTTACCACCAGGCGCCCGCTATCTACAGCATCCTTAAAGGCAAGCCTGTAGAGAAAGGGTTTGATACGGAGGATTAGCAGTTGCTATACTCTCTTCCACGCAGAGTAGTTTAGACTTATTATTTGCGCACTGTATATTAGATAGGGTGTCATTGGCAGCCTCGCCGAACCACGACCGTTGCGTGCTATTCGTAATAAATTCAGGAATTGAGTCACATTGATTACCTGTTGAGTAACGGCACCATGGTTCGGCGAGGCTAACCATGACACCTACTTGAAGATGTTTGTCGAAAATATTAGGATACCAGAAGTATCACATAGCTGGCCTTTATTAGTTTTGTGGCCTTAGTGTTGAAAGATCAGGTACACGTATTTACACAAAAACAACAGAGCCCCTACATGGTAGAGGCCCTGTAATTATGTTGTTGATAATGATCTTTATTTAGCGTCGGTAGCGTCATCGTCCTTAGGTTTGTCCAGCTTGTCGAATTCGAAGACAAGGGAGAAACGCAGTGTGTTGGAGAGCGGGTTCCTTGTGGTGCCGCTACCCTGTGGCACGAGGTAGGAAGCATTCAGTTGGAATACATTGTACTTCACGCCTACGCCGCAGGTCACATACTGGCGGTCGCCATTATTGGGGTTCTCATAAAAGTACCCTGTACGGAAGGCGATGGTATTCTGGTACCAGTATTCAATACCCAAAGAGGCATCAATCTCTTGTATTTGGTCACCTGTTTTAAATGAGTTGGTGATACCGCTTACAACGCCTATAGTAGTATCGCTGTTAGACAATACAGGCACCAGCAATTTATTCAGGTCGAGGGCAAAGGTTACTTTGTTGTAGGCATCGAACTGCATGGTATATGCCGCGCCCACACCGAGATTCATGGGTATAAAGTCTTTGCGCGTAGAATTGTACGCTATTTTAGAGCCTATGTTACTGGCCACCGCGCCAAAGCTAAAGGTGTTGCTGCGCGTGTCATCTATCTCATGCTTCTTGGCATAGTATATAGCGGCATCG
Organism: uncultured Bacteroidota bacterium; assembly: GCA_903906615.1. Classification (GTDB taxonomy): domain Bacteria; phylum Bacteroidota; class Bacteroidia; order Chitinophagales; family Chitinophagaceae; genus Nemorincola. Next base: position 5,128 of record CAIVKT010000561.1, read on the forward strand.
GCTGCGCCTGCATTACCCGGGCGGTAATCAGCACTAGCACCACTGCTAGTGATAGCAACTCCGGCAGCTATCGCCGAGTGTATATAACGCCCGGTAACACCTACTGATAAATAAGGGGACAACTTGCGGGAATAGCCGAGGTCAAATGAATATTCGCGGGGCTCGCCTGTACCTATCGAATTGCCGAGCTGGTCGGTATAGTTGATATTGCCCAGCGAGAAATAACGCATAGATCCGCTGACAGCCTGGTCGCCATCCTTACCAAATTTTACATAGCCCGAAAGGTATGCCAGGAATATATCCGGCACCAAATCTTTAAGCCAGGGCGTGTAGGTCATGGATATACCGTAATTCTTATCGCAGAAGGGCATTTTGGCTACGTTCCAGTATTGTGCATTAGGGTCGGGGGCTACGGCAATACCTGCATCGCCCATAGCGCCTGCACGGGCATCAGGGGATATTCTTAAAAAAGGTACAGCTGTAGTAACGAAGCTACTTTGCTGCCCATTACTACCAACAGATTGGGCAATTGCGTTTGAAGTAGTGAGTCCGGTAAGTAGTGTCAGGCCAATTAAAGCAAAGTGTTTTGCCATTCTGTTATTATTATTTAATTTAAAGTTTTGCAAAAATATTTCTTTTTATCCAATTCCACGGCAAAAAATTGCCTTTACCAGGGTATTAACGCACAATGACCAGTTTTTGGTATGCGGCAGTCTTAAAACCTTTATCAGAAGTTACGGACATGCGGTAAACGTATACCCCGGATGGTAGCCTGCCACCATGATTGTCTGTACCGTCCCATGTTATTTCGGTGGTGCGGCTGTCCGATGCGGTAAAATCCTGTTTAATGCTTTTTACGGCGGCCCCGCTTGTGCTGAAGATATCCACCTCTACATTCAGGTCTTCAAAAGGATGGTTATGCTCAAATACAAATGTAGTGGTATTATTGAACGGATTAGGATAATTCGACAATTGTTGAACATCCATCACATTACCGTCCACAACCGTGAAGTTGACAGTGCCTTGCCCGGTATTATCGTTCACATCCCAAGCCTTTACGGTAAAAGTATGCTTGCCATCTGCCAGGCCTGAGACAGGGAAGGATACAAAGCCACGCTGGTAGGTGTTTGGCAGGGTCTGGTAATAGTTATTGAGAATGTAGGGTGACTCTACATTACCATCCAGCACGGCGGTAAGGTCGTGGCCTACAGCCGTACCGGATACATTGATGCCTGTCTCGTCGAACAAAGTCACATACAGTGAAGTATTTGCACCTGTGATGCCCCCATTCTGAAATAAGGTATCGTTGATGTAAGGCTTTACCACCGGCGGGTTAGAACTTATGTTGGGATGCTCTGAATAGCCGCCAACATTAATGGTGGTATCCGTGCCTGCTGCATCTGTGGCAACTCCGTCATCGGCATAAAAGCTCAGCTTACCTTCGCCAAAATAATAGTTGAGGTCTTTAGGCGCGATGAAAGAAAAAGAGAATTGTCCGTTGGTAACAGTTACCCTGCCTTTGTAAATGATATTATCCTGCTCCTGGTATACTTCATTGCATCCGCTGATGGTGGTGATGCTCCTGGGCTTATCATAAAAAGCGACCGACAGCATACCGTTGAATGAACTAAGCACATTGTCGCCAAAATCGCGTACAGAGCCGCTCACAGCGTAAGAGCCAAGCGCTTTTACCGTGTCGGCATGCTGCAAAGTAGCGGCATCAGAGATGCTGTCCAGCTTGATGCTATATTTCGGAAAATCAGGCGTAATTGCCGGATCGCCGAGCAGTGCAAATTTGTAGAAATTCACCAGTTCAAACTCCTGGTTTGACGTAGCATAAGTGACATTCTTACCTGCCCGTAAAGCCTGTCCAAAATTCTTCCAGCTATTGTCGCTGTTGCGTACAAACTGGGAAGTAAGGTATGATATGTTGAGTATATGGTTGTAGGTTGCATAAACAGCCTGAGTAGTTGTCACTATGGCTATTACGCCACCATTAGCCCTTTCCACAAGCTGCTCGGCAGATGATACAAATGCAGGGTGGTCAAAGCGTCCGAAATCACAGGTAGCCGTAACCATAAATGGCAATGAGTTAAAGTTGTTCCAATTGTTAAAATCATCTTGTGTAAGGATGCGTTCAGACGACCATACAAGCGGGTTGCCGTGGCCATTATAGTTGATCAGGAAAGTACCCTGAAAAACCTGCGCATCAAGTTCTGCATTGGCATCTGGGCACCTGCCACCGGCAGGCGTGCTGATGATGGGCAATGCATCGACATAAATTTTTTCTTCGTTGTATATCCTTTTGCCGGAGATCGCTATTTGTATAGCCATAGAATCCGCATCGTCCATATGGTCACCAGCGCTGTCATCGCAACCTTTATCAGCTACATGAGTTGTAGATACACGCCACGGGCCGAGCGTGGCCGGCGTTGCATAATTAACGATCTTATTGACCATAGCCGTTGCGTCAGCAACACTTCTTGCGGGCAGGCGGCCGATACCTACATCCAATGTATTTAGCTGGGTGTAGTCTTCCATATTCTCATTATCATCGAGGAAGCCATAATAGTCGTCGCTCGAAAAGCTGTTCAGGTCATTGAAAGAC
>CAIVKT010000562.1 GCA_903906615.1 uncultured Bacteroidota bacterium
TAGCTTCAAATGAGGCGAATGTATTATTAACTGTGCTCTGTACATTTGATGTGGAGGTCTCGAGGCTTACTGTCAGGTTCCTGAAAGCGTCAAGCACACGGTCTGTTACCGTAGTGGCTGCAATACCAAGCAGCACCAGGTACAAGATCCCCATCATCTTTTGCCGGGGCGTTTCTTTTAAAGATGCCATGAGTTAGTTGTTTTAAGTTGTTTTCAATTAGCCCGTACCGTAGCCGGCACACAGGCTGATTAATATAATGAGGTTAGTTTAATAGACTATCGTTTGAACGCTTCCAGTTGTGCAGCATAAACCTTGCTCAGATCGGTAAGGTTCTTGTTGTACGACTTCATGTTCTGTGTAGCTGCTTCAAATTCTTTCAGCATGTTGGCAGAAGATGTGGTCATCTGGTTGATAGCGGTCAGTGTTTTTGTGAATTGGTCGAAGTTGCTGTTCATATCGGTCATGTTCTTGGCAAATGCCTTCATGCCCGCTCCCGCAGATTCGAAGTCTTTTAACATGTTCTGTGATGAAGCCGACATCTGCGACATTGCGCTCATTGATTTATTAAACCCATCAAAGCCCGCTGCCACTTGTGACATATTGTCGCGGAATTTCTTTACATCGCCTGATGCTGTTTCTATTTCTTTGATCAGCGCCTGCGTTACATTGAAAGAACCGGCTACCTGGTTTACAGACTCTACAGTTTTATTGAACTGGGTGAAACCTGCACTTAACTTCTGTATTACGGCAGGAGATATAGCAGTTGCCAGCAGGTCATCAAGTCCTGATGCTTTATGCTCATGCGAGGTTGTTTCTTCTACGGTCATGGAAGCCACACCGAGGATGAAGAAGAGGAATGCTTCTGTAATAAGCCCGATTGCGATCAGCCACTCTCCACCGGGTAAGTGAAGGATCTTAAACATCAAACCAATGATTACCACACTTGCGCCCCAGGAGATCACGGTATTGAGGCCGATTTTCTTTTTTGCTTGCGGATTACTGCTCATAGTTTACAATTTTTTTTGAGTTTGTGAATGTTTGATTTTGGTTAGTAATTGTGATTATTAGAAAAGTGGTTAGTTACTATAGGTTAGTGTGCTTACTTATTTAGTGTATCTCCTGTAAGTGCAATTCAGGGAATATCCTGTTTTTTATACGGTTACCCTTAACTGTCCTGTTGCGGGTTGAAACATTCTTGTGCAGGATCTCGGGGGCTTGCATTACGCACCTGAAGCCGAGGTAGCAATGCGCGACGTTCTGCAATTCCACATCGCGGTAATAGGGGTTGAGGGCGCGGGCATTGCTCATGAACGAACCGCCGCGTATCACCTTACGCTTCATGGCTTCCACATCTGATGAGTCAGCATCATAAAGCAACACAGGGTTAAGGTCTGATACAAAACTGTACACAGAAGGGCTGTACGCATCCATCACCCATTCCGATACATTGCCTTCCATATTATAAAGGCCAAATTCATTAGGCGCAAAAGACATAGACGGGGTGCTGAGTGCAGCGCCATCTTCCCAGTAATCGCCTTCATCCTGCTTGAAGTTCGACAACATACCGAACTTGTCAAAGTGAACTGGCGAGCTGTCTATCACAGGTGTGTCATCACCAAATGCGGTATCGCTGCTGGCTACGCCACCCTGTGGCTGGCCTTGTCCGTATTTGCCGCCATACTTACCAAAGTTGAGGTAGTCGGCAATGTAGTAGTTGAATTTCTGGTCAGCTTTCTTCTTTTCTATACGTGCTTTGCGTGCGTCAGCTCTTGCCAATGTAGCGCTGTCTTCTGCCGCCTTAGTTTGCTGAGACTTCATTACAGCTGCCATATAAGCGGTATCATGTCCTGTATTGCTCACCAGGCTATCAGAAGGAAGGTGGGGGATAGTATCCACCACATCGGTATCGCTCGCTACTATATAGTCATAAAATCCCTGTGCCGCATATACCCATTGCGCCTCAGAGGGCAGGGTATAAGTGAGGTGGTACATGTCCATATACTCGGGCAAAAAAGAATAAGAACCTGCAGTAATGCTGCGCCAATAAGCATAGGCGTTTGCCTGCGCCCAGTTTACGCCTACTACCGGGTAATCATCGAATGGAGCTGCTTTGAAGTAATTCTCCACATACATATCCGTCTGAGAGTTAGGCAGGTCTTGCATCCACACCTGCTCATCCGGGTATATGTTTACAGGCACTGTTTTCTTCTCTGTCTTCCTGTTGTTTTTCAGGTTAGTAGTGCCAAAAGATTTGTTGTATGTATAGGAGAAAACGTAGGCATCTTTTTTGATGTTGCCGTTCTCATCCAGCAGGGGCAATAATTTAGTGTGGTAGTCGGTATTGGACGGGTCAAATATTTTATCGTGGTCCACCTTGGCCCAGTTGATGCGTTTTTTGGAAGCCACATTCGTATCCACCACTGCTGCGGTATGTATAGACGTATCTGTAACGCCCGGAGCAGGTGGTATTACAATGGCTGTATGCACAGAAGTATCAATAACTTTAGCTGTGGTATCCGCAGGTGTGGCCGTTGCGGAAGCAGTAGTGTCATTGTCATCTTTCAGGAACAGGTCATCGTCTTTCAGGTACTTCACAATCGCTATGGAATCGATCACCCAATCAGTGAAATTCCTGTATTGCTGGTTGGTGGTTTCTGTTTTATCCATGAAGAAGGAGGTAAGGCTTACTTTCTTCAGCGCATTGGAATCGGTGGATGACTGATCGTATTTAATAGTTGTAGAGCCGCCGGGTACATAGACCATTCCCGGGGGCGCTTCCAGTGTACGGTGGTTATAAGGGATCACCGCATTATAGCGGGAATCATAACCGGACTGCGCATTGCTACTTATCGATGATAAAAATGAAGGAAGTAATATAGAAGTAGTGATGATCGCTCTTTTCAAGGACATGTCCGGCATTTTTAAAATTTAAAAATAGATTTTAAAACCTAAAACTAAGCAAATAATCTACGATTTACTTTGTTACTGTTTTGTTGTTATAAATGTTCTTTCAGCTTACTTCAACAAGGGTAAACGGGTTATTTTCAACGGCTCCACAATTCACTTCTTCACCGGAACGATAGTAATGTTCTAAAATATTAATCTGTTTACAGGTCGTTAAAAAAATCAACAATATAGGGTAAAGGTAAAAAAGATATTTCAAAAGCAAAAAATTATTCAAGAAATTAAAA
>CAIVKT010000563.1 GCA_903906615.1 uncultured Bacteroidota bacterium
ATGATAGCACACATCATGTAAATCCTGGCCCGGTATACTATCCTCTCTTCTCGTCCATATAGGCTTTCAACTGTTCCAGGCTTTCAAACTGGATCTTGTCTTTGCCCATGCCGCATTTCCAGAAACGGGCTTCGGGGTTAGGATTGAACATGCCTTTCCATAATGTAATGCCCAACTCTTTGTTTTCGTAGTGCATTGATTTGGTATTCTCTGTTTCTACAGGCTCAAATCCGAGATCGTACAGGTCATCCTGAGTAATTTCCGCGTAATTCATGGCTCAAAAATAGGATAAAGTTGATATGCTTGTTCAAAAGTGAACATCTTTTTTTTATTGCGTTGGTTGCAAAAGAAAAAAGAGACCGCAGCGCAGTCCCTTTGATCAATTTGTTGAATACCGTTTTATTGGTTACCGTGTTTGCCCAGGCTCCTGTTGTTCCTGCTGTTCGCAGTTTTGGCAGCGCCTTTTTTCGAGGTTTCCCGCTCTTCCGTTTGCGGGTCGTGGGTCTTTGACTGCATTTTTTCCTCCGCCTGGTTCTGCTGGCGGGCATCGTTCATGCCGCTTTGGGCTACATTCTTATTCCGTACCATAACAATTCAATTTTGGTCTGTAACATAAGGTAGCAACATTGTGCCACGCTATGTGCAAGGTTGTATCTTTCTTTCCCTGTTATAAAATATCCAGTGTGATAATTGGTTGTCTTTTTAACATAATGAAAATATAAAATATATTGTTGAAATTATTACCCAAAGATCGACAACAACTTATCAATTACACACATGGCTGCGGCAAAATACTTATCTTTGCGACCTTTAAAATCAGTAACAGAAGATGATATTGCCTATTGTTGCCTATGGCAACCCTGTATTGCGTAAAGTATGTGAAGATATTACCCCCGCCTACCCGGACCTGGAGAAGCTATTGGCCGATATGTGGGAGACCCTCTACAACAGTAATGGGGTAGGGCTGGCCGCGCCGCAGATCAACCGACCCATTCGCCTCTTCATCATAGATACAGCGCAGATAGTAGATGACTTCAATGATGAGGACAAACGCAAATACCCAGGCGAGGTGCCGCTGAAGCAGGTATTCATCAATGCCCATGTAGCAGAAGAAAGTGGTGATATGTGGAACTATAATGAAGGCTGCCTGAGCATACCCAAGGTGCGCGAAGATGTAGCCCGCTGTAGCAGGGTGCGCCTTACATACCTCGATGAAAACTTTGCACCGCAGGAACAAGAATTCTTTGGCATAGCCGCCCGTGTCATCCAGCATGAGTACGACCATATAGAAGGTAAGCTGTTCATAGACTACCTTACCCAGCTCAAGAAAAGGCTCATCAAAAAACGGCTGGATGATGTGACCGCTGGCAGGGTGCGTACCGACTACAGAATGTTGTTCTCAAAATAATTGCATACACGATTTTTTACGATTACATTTGCGATAGGAGTATAAGAACGGACCTTTAACAACTGATATAAACATTGCCTGCCACTACCATATATAGCGAAGAAGA
>CAIVKT010000564.1 GCA_903906615.1 uncultured Bacteroidota bacterium
ATGTATACGTCCCAAACTCAGAAAAATTGAGTTCGCGTTTGCCATCATTTATATGATCGTTCATCCACCAGTATACTGGTTGTATGTTGGCATACCACGGATAGCGGGTATTATCGCTATGACAATCCAGGCAAGCCTTGTCCAGTATTTTTTGTACGCTATCCGGCACCGGGTACATTTTGGTGATGTCATTGTTTGTTGCCGCGGCAAGCTCATTCTTCGCCGGCCTAATAAATTGTATAGCAGCGAATACCACTACCACTGCTATCCCTACCCGCTTTAGCTTTTTGCCCATAGACCGTATTTTATTTCAAAGATATTCAAATGAATTACTTTTTATCGAAAAATCAACACAGGTATTACTTCCATCCCATTTCAGTTGCTATAAGATTGCTGTTGGCACGGGCAAGTATCTTGCCTTGGAGGTCGTAGACGTGGCACTCTACGTTGATGATCTTCTTGCCTACTCTAAGTACCCTGGACTCGGCACGGAGGCGTTCGCCTTCTTTTACGGCATACAAAAAATCAGTATTGAGCGTAAGCGAGGTGTAGTGCGATTCTGTGTCGAGGCTCACTACGGCCCAGCCTATGGCCTCGTCTATCACCAGGCTCATCATGCCGCCATGTATATTGCCATAGGGGTTGGTCATTTCGTGGCGCACCGCAGCGGTAAGTATGGCATGCCCCTTCTCCACCTGCTCCAGCGTAAAGCCGATCCAGTTGCCTGCGGGTGAGCGGGAGTCATTTATTTCCTTCCCTTCAAAGTGATCTTTCATGTATTGCAGCACCTGGCCGGTAGGTATGTCCCTGTATCCCATGAGGCAAAGGTAAGGCCGGGAGACTTGTGAAACCAATCCGACAAAGCCAAACAAAAATTAAATAAAAATTTACTCCATTTCAAATAAATGCGTACTTTTATATACAAACATTCACGCTATAATGAGAAAACTACTACTTCTTGCAGGTATCGCCTGTGCGCAGCTGGTATCAGCGCAAACAACACCGGTGTGGAGTACCGATGTAGCGCCGATACTCTACAACCATTGTACTGCCTGCCATCATGATGGTGGTATTGCGCCATTTTCCCTGCTTACCTATTCCGAAGCGGTATCGAACTCCGGTGCTATGAGCGCTGATGTGAGCATCAGGAAAATGCCGCCATGGATGGCCGACCCTACCTACTCGCATATGGCACATGAGCGTATTTTGTCGCAGGCGGACATTAATACGATAGTGAACTGGGTAGCAGGCGGCACACCGGAGGGCACGCCTTCACTGGCGCCACCTGTACCTACATATAGCCTGCATGGCATGATATCGGGTACGCCCGACCTGGTGGTAAAAATACCTACCTACACATCAACTGCGGCTACAGTCGATGTGTACCAATGCTTTGTCATACCCAGCGGACTGCTCACAGACAAATATATCACCTCTTTTGAGGCTGTACCCGGCAACCCGGCCTGCGTACACCATGTGCTTGTATATGCCGATACCACCGGCGTATGCGCCCACCTGGACTCCATCAGCACTGACCCAGCAGGTTACCCCGACTTTGGTGGTGTGGGTACCAACAGCGCCATAATGCTTGGCGTATGGGTACCCGGCAGCGAGCCAATGAGCTACCCCAGCCCGTTCGGCCTGCGCCTGCCCAAGCACGCTGACGTGGTGGTACAGGTACATTACCCCGCCGGTACTGTGGGCATGAAGGACAGCACAGAAGTGCATTTTTACTTTGCATCCACTACCACAGGCATCAGGGACGTATTCATCAACCCGCTGCTTTACCATACTGCACCGATCATAGACAGCCCGCTGTTTGTGTCGGCCAATACCACACGTAAATTCACAGAGCAAATTCCGTCTATCATTACATTGCCAGACCTTACACTGCTCGGTGTATTCCCGCATATGCACCTCATCGGGCAAAACATAAAGACCTATGGCATACACCCCGCCGGCGATACTGATAAATTTATCCGCATCAACAAATGGGATTTTCACTGGCAGGGCTTTTATATGCTGCCCGAGCTGAAAAAGATACCATCCGGCACCAGCCTGCGCTCAGAGGCATTTTACGACAACACATCGGCCAACCCCGAAAACCCGCATAGCCCGCCACAGGATGTAAGCGCCGGGGAGAACACAACCGATGAAATGATGATCACCTTCTTTGCCTATGCCTATTACCAGGCCGGCGACGAAAACATTATAGTGGACAGCGCAGTAGTGCTAAGCACACCAGCCCAGTTTGCCGACTACTACCATGGCCAGCAGTTGCTGGATGTGTGGCCTAACCCAACAGTTCGCGACATCATCATCAAGTGCCACTTCGATGAGTCGGATGTATGCAGTATAGCGCTTACCGATATGGAAGGCCGCACAGTAAAACAACTGATGAAGAACGGAAAGATAAATGGCGGTTACAGCACATTCACCTATTCGGTGGAAGGATTAGCACCCGGTACCTACACATTGAATATGACCACGTCACAACGTATCTTATCGCAGAAGGTGGTGGTGATGCACTAATACTCTTTTGAACATAACAGAAACGCCCTTTGATTTTTTCAAAGGGCGTTTTTGATTGAATGAATACTAAATGTACTTGCCAAGTAATTAAAGCCTACCTTCCTGCCCGAACTATGTAGATGCTGGCGAAATTTGAGGAGTTGATAGAAGGGTTTATTACAGGCAATATAGGTATCTCTGAAACTTTTTTAAGTCTTCCGCTGGCGGCAGCTTTACAGCAAAACCTGCACTCACTCAATAGCAGCGGACTGATGATACAGGCAGGTATAGGCAATGCCACCGCCAAAACCGACAACAAAAAGATACGCGGCGACAGTACCTGCTGGATAGAAAGTAATACAACGAATGATGCCGAACTTGAATTCATGGAGCAGATCACCCACTTTATGGAGCACCTGAACCGCACCTGCTATACGGGCCTCAATGCCTGCGAGTTTCATTACGCCTTGTACGAAGAAGGCTCGTTTTACAGCCGCCACAAAGACCGCTTTAAAAATGACGACAACCGCAAATTCTCGATGATCAGCTACCTGAATACCGACTGGCAGGAGCGGGATGGCGGCCAGTTGCTCATACACAATGCAGACAGCACACAAAGCATATCGCCCAACAACCAGAAGGCAGTCTTCTTTCAGAGTGATATACTGGAGCATGAAGTAGCTGTTGCACACCGCCCACGCATGAGTGTTACCGGCTGGCTGAAACGCGTGTAATTATTAACTACCGCACTTTAGGGCAGTTCAAAAAAAAATGTGATAACTGCTAAATTTGCAACCTCGCAGTGCAAACTAATGCAAAAGGCATTGCTGGTATTATAAAATAAAGCTCCCGTAAAACGGGAGCTTCATTTACGTTTTAGCGATCTGTTTTTTATTTCTGGATAACGACCTTATCGCAATAATTAATACTTTCTGACCTGATGTTTATAAAGTAAATACCGTTGGTGAGTGAGCCGAAATTGACTTGTGCTGCACCCGAAGTTGTAGCTATATTAAGCGAAGACTGAATAACAACACGGCCCGTAACATCTGTTAGTGCAAGATCAGCAAACCCTGTTTGCTGACCTTCCCATTTGATATTCAGATTGCCGGAAGTAGGACTCGGACTGATCCTAATCGCAGACTTTTCTACTGCCGGCAAAACAGGTGTATTAGTACTTACAGTTGGCGAATACGATACATGATCAACATCTATGTAACCATAGCCTAAATGCGAACCTAAACTGCAACCGGCTACCGCAAAAGTGATGATAACAGTATGCCCTCCATACCCTGAAAGATCAATAGTAGCCGATGTCCATGGTATATAGAATACGTCGGTTCCGGAAGCAACGGTGAAGCCGGGAGATGTGGGATATAACTGCAGCGAGTCTGATAATACAGTTCCAGAAGCAGAGTCGACAGCCACCATTTTCATTATAGGTTGCTCACCAGGTGCATGTACTGTATCTTCTAATACAGCGGCATAAGAGTAATTAACAGTATAAGCGCCACCAACAGGAACATGGATCGCATAGCTTGCAGCATCTGCATTATTATCAATCGTATCGTGCGACAATTTTAGCGAATATGATCCGGAACCGACAACGGGAAATCCACCGTAAGCATCAACTCCTGAACCTGACATTAGCGTATGCAAACCAGGTATAGCAGATGAAGGCGTAAACGAAAAAACATGTCCCATCGCTACTGTGCCTTTAAAATAGACCCAGTTAGCAGTCGTTCCTGATTCAAAATCCATATTTGGTGGCACAAAAGTCTGGGCATTTGATGTAAAGAAACTTCCAAGCAATAAGGAGGAGGAAAAAAGTACATTTTTAAACTGCATACATTTAGGATTTAGGTTAACAATAAAATAAAAGTACATTTTTTTCGTAATTATTTTATAGTTTGTATTTTATTAACATAAAAAATCATCCATAAAACCTCATCGAGAAAAAACTACCACCACTATTTCCCGATAGATAACAAGCATATTTTGACCTATTTTCGCAAACAACACCTGTTGAGTCCCAGACCATAACTTATGAAACAAAAAACACAACATACAACCAGCAGATCATTTATTACGCGTAACGTACTTTTCCTTTTCCTGCTTTGCCTTATCTACTGCATGCCGGGCAATACCTATGGCCGCCACTTCAGGGATACGCTACACTTCAAAAAGACCATTGCCGAAAAACACGGGCTGGTGCTATCAGACAGTGCGCTGAATGAGATAGGCATAGACAGCATACTCAATAAGATAGAGAATGTACACAATACCCTCAACCGCATCAACCACGCCACAAGCGTAGGGTTCAACACTGCCGACATAGATGAGAACCTGCCGGAGATAGACTCCAACATAGACATTATTGATGAAAACCTGTCGCTATACACCAATGTGCTGGATGTGAAGAACCTGCAGATGTTCGACCTGCTGCTATCGGGCCTGCAAACACAACTGAGCGATTACCGGGGGCAGATATTCCAGTACGAAAAAGACCTGGCAGATATGAGCGCCGAGATGGGTGTTTTCAAAAAGGATACTGTACTCAGAGAGATACTCGCAGATTCGGCATTCAGAAGCCTGTATATCAATGAGATCACCGACCTGAAAGGAAAATGGAAGATGGCCAAAAAAGCCATCAGCGACAACCTCACCAAGATCAACCAGCTACAAGCCAGCGTATCTAATGAATACTTTACTACCATAGACCTGCAAAACAAAAGCAAAGACCTGCTGCGCAAAGTGAGCGGGAAATCGCTGGGCAAAGAATTTCCGTTCCTGTGGATGGCCACCAACAAAGAAGCCAGCGCCGACTCAGAGAATGAACAACTGGCCAGCAGGTCTTACCGCGGACAAAGGAAAATACTACGATATTACTTCAAACGCAACTCCAGCGATCAGTGGTGGCTGGGGTTTACAGGGCTGCTGCTGTTTTTATGGATATTCCGCAATTTCAGGAAAGCTGCTAAATATGGCGAGCATGAAGAAATAAAGAGCCGTAAATTCATCTTCATCACAAAGATACCTGTACTGGCTGTGCTGGTAGTACTGTTCAATATTGCGCCCTTCTTTGATCTGCACCCACCAACAGCCTATGTGGCCATTATGGAATTTCTATTGGTACTCACACTTACAGCCATGCTATGGAAAGTGTGGCCGCGCCACCTTTTTTATTACTGGCTGATCATTGGTGCGTTATACATAGCCACGTCATTGACGGGCAGCGTACTCACCCCCGATCTCAATTTCAGGCTGCTGCTGTTATCGCTAAATGTCGTATCCCTCATCTTCGGCATATTCTGGTTCAGGGCATTGATAAAGAATACCGTCACATTCGGTTTGATGATCCGCATTGTGTCTGTTATTTACCTGCTGCTCAATACTACAGCTATTTTCTGTAACCTGTATGGCCGTCTTAGCCTGGCCAAAATATTCAGTGTTACATCCGTCTTCGGCCTCACACAGATCATTGGTCTTACTATTTTTATACAGATCATGATCGAGGCTTTTGAACTGCAAACCATACTGAACAAAATGAAGGGCGGCATCACCGCCAAGCTGAACTTTGCCAAGATAGAAGCACTGCTGCGAAAGATACTCATGGTCACGTCTGTGATACTTTGGGTGATCGTATTCTCCATCAGCCTCTACATGTACAACTTTGTGGCGCATGTAACCTTGCATTTCCTTACTGCGCAGCGCAATATAGGCAGTACCAACTTC
>CAIVKT010000565.1 GCA_903906615.1 uncultured Bacteroidota bacterium
ATATCGACAACTGGCTTTTCTTTAAAAACTCTGTTGTGTATGTTCTTGCTTCGGCGTCACTATGTATATATTCTTCGAGTGTGGGGTGCTCTATGAACTCCACGCACTCCATTGTTTTTTCTATCATTTCGCTCATCTCCAGGAAGCCTACTTTGTTTTGCAGGAAGGCGTGTACCACCACTTCGTTTGCCGCGTTCAGCACGCAGGGGGCATTGCCACCTTTGTACAGCGCATCCTTGGCTATCGCAAGGTTACGGAAAGTTTTATAATCGGCCGGCTCAAAGGTGAGCTTGGAGTGTTCTTTAAAATCAAGGCGCTTGTAGGTATTCGGTATACGCTCAGGGAAAGCCAGTGCGTACTGTATCGGCACCTTCATATCCGGGAGGCCCATCTGCGATTTTATAGAACCATCTGAGAACTGCACCATGGAATGTATGATGGATTGCGGATGTATCACCACTTCTATCTTATCATTTTCCACACCAAAGAGCCATTTGGCTTCTATGATCTCCAGACCCTTGTTCATCAGCGTGGCACTGTCTATGCTGATCTTGGCGCCCATGTTCCAGTTGGGGTGCTGCAGGGCATGACTGGCCTTTACATTCACGAGGTAGTTGGGCTTGCGGCCGAGGAATGGCCCGCCCGATGCGGTAAGTATCAGCTTCTCCACCTTGTTCATATCCTCGCCTACCAGGCACTGGAAGATGGCACTGTGCTCGCTGTCTATGGGTATGATGGTTGCGCCTTTTTCTTTGGCGCGCTGCATCACCAGCTCGCCTGCTACTACCAGCGTTTCTTTATTGGCCAGCGCTATGCGCTTGCCTGCGTCTATGGCAGCCAATATGCTGTGCAAGCCTGCAAAGCCTACTATAGCGCCCAGTACTGTATCTACACTGTCCCACTGTACCACATCGGCAAGGGCCTGCTGGCCGGCAAATACCTTTATGGGCAGCATCAGCAATGCGTCCTTTACTTCTTTGTACTTGCTCTCATCGGTCACCACCACGGCATTGGGCTTGAATTTACGTGCCTGCTCTATGAGCAGGGCCGTATTGCGGTGTGCGCTCAGCACCTCCACTTCAAACTTGCCGGGATGCGCCGCTATCACCTCCAGTGCCTGTGTACCTATAGACCCCGTTGACCCCAATATCGCTAAACGCTTCATTCACTTATTTTTATCACAAAAACCTTGTGCGCAAAGGTATTTAAAATTTGTACGGTAATGCGGGGGTATAATGATATGGATATTATATATGAGGCAATTCTTTGTTAAAGTGGAATTCCCCATTTTTCAATAAAACTGCATTTGGGGCTAAATTATTGTTTTTCAATCGTTTAGTTGTTTAAAATTCCCCATTTCTTCCCCATTTTCTCCCCACTTGCCTCACCTGGCTCTCTTCGGGGGAAACGGAGGTGTTGTGCCGTTAGGTTGCAACACTACTCTATGCAATTTTCGCGAGTGTCCACCGCGAGTGTTCATTTCTTTTGGGTGGGCAAAAGAAACGAACCAAAGAAAAGCCCACTTTTTTCAAACTGCTCCGCATGAAAAAAGAAGCTATACACAGTAAGGTAGCGCACTATTGGGCCGGGTGGCGCTGGAATTCTGCCTATTGTTGCTACTAATTGAGCTTGAACATGTCGTATTGAACTTCGTTAATCTATTACGCTTTTATCGGTCGGTCTACGACAGCCTTAAGGCGCCATTAAGACATGATCATCCGCAATACCATCAACAATGAAATAACAGGTTCATTGCCTTTGCCATTATCTATGCTACTACTTCGATTGCTTCGAGGGCTTTGAGCGGGACTGTTGGGGATGGGGGTTCGGGGGTGATGGGAGCGGAGCCGGATGGTGTATTGGGTTCGGAGTCATCGAAGGGGCGCATCTCATAGTCAAACATTTCGCCGAGGGCGGGATCGCATTGGTACTCTTCGCTGATGGCATCTGCGAATTTGAAGTCTGCACGGTCTTTGACGTATGACTGGATGTGCGGGCGCAACTGTGCGGCAAGCGCGGGGTCTTTAATACTAAGTATATCGGCAAGGTGGGTGAATGATTCGAGGCTCTCGTTGATGGTTTGGCGGTTTTTGATGTTGCGGATGCACATGGTCATTTTGCGGAGTTGCTCGACCTCGTGGGTGAGCGGATAGGGTTGGTGCGCGCGTCCGAGAATTTCCTGATTGAGATTGGCAAGCATGTAATAAAACTGCTCGGCCAGCTTTGCGGGGATATGGTGCGCGGATTTTTTGAGCTGCCGCCAGTTGCCCTCCGACATCCAGTTGTGGAGGGTTTTGCGGTCTATCTCGAGCAGGCGGACGATCTCGGCCTGGCTCATGCCTGTTTGGAAGAACAGGTTGTATGCCTGCTGCTGTTTTTCTGTTTTCATAACGATAGTTTTTACGCCATTTTTGCAAAACGGGCACCAAAGTTAGACCAAGTTTTTGAGGGAGCAAAACAAGTGTGTGGGAAACTGAAACGCTGTCGCAGCAAAGGCTTTGTGGGCGCGGGAAGAAAATTTTGGTGTAATTTTTTGCGATGTTGGTAACTGTGGAGTTACCAACATTTTGCGGAAGCGAGACGCTTGCAATTGTTGGGAGGAAGCGGGACGCTTCGACTAGTGGAGAACGTATTATCTCCTTAATTTTTTCACTATAAACAGTAGATTCACCACCCAATC
>CAIVKT010000566.1 GCA_903906615.1 uncultured Bacteroidota bacterium
AAATAGCGTTAGGCTTTGCCCTTTTGATATCTTCCATTGGCGCACAAGCACAAATTGACCTTGGCATAAAAGGAGGTGTTAGTTTAGCCGACCTCGCAGGCGGTTTTTCAAAAAGTAACCCTGTTAATTCGGAATACAAATTAAATGCAGGCCCTGCTGCAACATTGTATGGCGAATACCACCTTAATGAGTCATTCTCTTTCCTGCTCGGCGTAGGCTATTCCTACCAGGGCGGCAAAAGGACCGGGATGCAGGCATACAATCCGCCTGCGGGAATTACAACTAATGAATACGTCTACGCTGCTATGGATTCTAAGACCAATCTTAGCTATCTGACCATTCCTGTATTGGCCAAATATAGCTATGGGTTCGGGAAAGGCTTTACTGCCTATGTTGATGCCGGGCCGGATGTAAGTTTCTTGCTGGCCGCAAAACAAAAGAACACGGGCAATGGCACCATCTTTACTGATGCCCAGGGAACACACCCCATCGTTGGAGAACCTAATCCACTTACCGGCAACAATGTGGATGTGAAAAATCAATACGAAACATTCAATTTTGGCGCACAGGCAGACCTCGGTGTGAAATACCACATCAAAAACAGGCATAGTGTGTTTATTGAAGTGGGTGGCAATTATGGATTCCTCAATATAGAAAAGAATAACGCCGGTGGCGACATGCGGACATATGCGCTCACCGCAAATGCAGGCTACTCATTTGAGCTGTTTCCAGCACATCCCAAGGTAAGTAAATCCGATATAAAATAACCTAAAAAAGAACGGCCCCTCGCTCAGCACCCCCTGTAAAATACCACAGGGGGTGGCAGGGAGGCTCATGTCCAAAAAGTCTTAAAAACTTCTAAACGATTTTTATGAAAAAGTATTTTGCAGCTGTGCTTATTTCTTTGGGACTGGTGATTGCCGCATCAAGTTATGCACAGAATGAAAAGCCAGGGATCATGGCACGCATTTATGAAGATAACGACTTCTTAAACGATAGGAACAAAGGCACTGACGATGCCTATACAAATGGCGCAAGGCTGGACATTTTTTACACAAAGCAGCATCCGTCAAAATTTTTCTTAGACCGGTGGATGCTCAAAGCAGGAGACAACGATGTAAACACATATGGGGTTGGCCTGATGCACGTAATGTACACACCATTGCATATTACAAGCTCATTTTATCAGCCCAATGATTATCCCTGGTCTGCAAGCCTTGTGGCTACACACGCTCTCTATTCTTATAACCCTGTAAAAAAGTACGACTTCCAAACTGAAATAGTCGCAGGCATTATGGGGCCTGATGCTCTTGGCAACCAGGTACAGTCTACAGTTCACCATATCATACAAGATCCGTCCATACCCCAGGGGTGGAGTAACCAGTTTGGAAACGATGCGCTTATAAATGTGAATTTTACAGCCGAAAAAGAATTAGTGCATTTCCATAATTATTTTGAACTGATAGGCTCCGGGCAAGTGTCTTCCGGTACCATGACCGATGAATTAGATATCAGCCCCGTTTTCCTGGTAGGTATTATGAACCCTTACTTCAACGGTTTTATGGGGCACAATAGCAGCACAGGCTCAAAAAAAATACAAGTGTACCTCAAATTCAAACCGGGTGTTCAATTAGTGGGATGGAATTCATTACTTGAAGGTGGGATGTTCAACAGGAATTATTCTGTTGACGTACCTCAGGTCCTTAGTGAAGGCGACATAAATTCAGAAAATGTAAAAGGCCCGCATCCTAAAATTGAAAATGTGGTGACTTATACATCGTACAGCCTGGTGATCGTTTACAGCCGGTTCAGTTTGTCTTATTCACAAACACATAACTCAGAACTGGTAGTGAATTCATACGCGCACACCTACGGCAACTTAACTACCACCTACAGCTTTTAATAAGAATAGCCAAACCGGCTTAAAGGATAAGTAAATATTTCTTAACCACTAAAACTTATAAAATGAAACTATTAGCATTGATAGGCCGGATTTCCTTTTCCCTGGTTTTTTTCGCAACAGGACTGAGTGACTTTTTGGACAGCACCATTAACAATGCCGCTACCCAGGGTGTTCCTTTGCCGTATCTGATCGTCCCGTTGTCGGGTATGCTCTCTGTATTAGGCGCTTTAAGCATTCTATTCGGATTTAAGGCAAAAACAGGTGCGTGGCTGATCTTGTTATTTGTACTGCCACTAACATTTATAACCAATAAATTTTGGCACGTTTCCGATCCCCTGCAGATGATGGCGCAGACAGGTAACGGCCTGAATGATCTGTTAATGCTCAGCGGCGTTTTATTTGTTGCTTACTTCGGTGCAGGACAATTGAGTTTTGATGCAAAAGCTAAACATTCAATTTTCATTAAAACGGAAAAAGTTGATTTTACTTACGGTGAAATATTAATTGGACCCAATGCAACCATCAACTTTTGAGCAACGGGCATTCTCTATATCAGCACACAAAATTATAGTCTTGTTATGTGCATATCTATAGTAGTTTATTCAATTTACAATAAGAGTCAACTTAATGCAATTGGCAATAGGCTATTAAAGCTTAATCTTGATAACAATGAGATTAAAACGCTTTTCCAAAGGGTCTAATTATCAGCGACTTAGAAGATGGCTGTACAGAAGGAACACCAACAACCGGCAAAAGTGGTGAAGGTCCAATAGCAGCCGGCACTTGAACGAAGCCAACGCCACTATAGCTTAATAGCAGCAAGATGAGCGGACAATAAATTTTCTTGAAATAACTATTAACCGCAACATAACAGCTATTTACATAGAGAACTATGCGCATGAAAGTGATGCAAATTATTTTTTTTGCACATAACACTGTGTTTACCCGTAGGGGTTTGTCGGGCTATGCGGGTTCTGATCATGATAGAAATACGCCAATACCTGTTCCAATTTTCCCCATAGTCAATTACAATAGATAGAAGCCCTTGACGGTTCAGTAAATATTTCTTAGATTTGTATTCTTATCTTTTTATTCATGAAAAAATATATCAAAGGGCTTCAGTTGTCATTGTTTGGCCTCAGCTTTATTTTTAGCATAGTGTGCAACGGACAGGGGACATGGATACCCGTGAGCACCCCATGCCCCGGCGTTGCTGATGGCGTTGCGTTGCTGCTGACCGATGGCACAGTAATGGTCAAGATAGATAGCGGAGGAGTGGATACCGTTGAGAAAATGTGGGCAAAGTTGACACCCGATGCGCATGGGAGCTACGCCAATGGCACATGGACTATGATGCACAACATGAACAAGACGCGCCTTTTCTGTTCTTCACAAATGCTCAAAGACGGCAGGTTATATGTGGCAGGCGGCGAATACGGCACAGGAAGAGGGGATGGCGAAACCTACGACCCTCTAACGGACACCTGGACGTTGGCCACTCCGTTGCCTTTCGTATCCAGATACTATCCATTGTCAATATATGATGCCAACTCGGTGCTGCTACCTGACGGCCGGGTGTTGCAAAATTGTGTGCTGCCTACCTCAGTTGATAATGTTATTTACAACCCGGTTACAGATAGCTATTCGTTGGCGCCATCCTGCTTGGGTGGGGCTGATGAGGCTGCATGGCTAAAATTGCCGGACAACAGTGTATTGTTCATAGATATTTATTCGCGCCAATCTGAACGGTATATTCCTGCGCTGAATACCTGGATCCGTGATGATAGCCTTACACAGATGCTATATGATGTTTTTGGCTACGAATTGGGTGCAGGCTTCATGCTCCCGGATGGGCGTGCCTTTTTTCTCGGCTCTACGCCACATACAGCATATTATACACCGTCGGGCGATACATCTCACGGCACATGGACGGTAGGCCCAATGATACCCGACAGCCTGGGAGCAGTAGACGCTGCGGCTGCAATGATGCCGAATGGTAAAATACTTTGTGCATTATCTAACCAGGCGGTAACCGATACAGAATTCAAAATTCCGGCATGGTTCTATGAGTTCGACTATCGCACCAATTCTTTTACAAGAGTGAGTGCATGCGCAGGTGGCGATACCATGAATATTCGCTGCTCCATGGCCGGAATGCTTGACCTGCCGGACGGGAATATCCTGATGAGTGCGCAGAACAGCAACCAGTATTACATTTATGTACCGGGCGGTACACCCGTTGCCTCAGGCTTGCCTGTAGTGAGTAATATTACCATGATCAGTTGCGATACCTTTATGGCCACAGGCACTCTTTTTAATGGCATATCGCAGGGAGCCGCATACGGCGATGACTGGCAAATGCCCACCAATTACCCGGTCATCAGGCTGGAGAACCATGATGCTATTCTTGGCGACCTCGTACACTATGCACGCACCTTTAACTGGAACAGCACCGGCCTGATGAGAGGCAGCTCGCCCGATACTACTTATTTCACATTGCCTGCAGGCCTGCCATATGACACTTACAACCTGGTGCTGGTGGCCAATGGCATTCCCTCCGCCCCCACTCCGTTCACTCCATGTAATCCTGCCGGGGTAGCACAGGTAGATCAATCGGGCGATAAGATCGTAGATGTATATCCCAACCCGGCATCCGGAAAAGCTACTGTGGTTTTTTCGTCAGGCAATGGTGGCAACTACAATTTAAAGCTGGTGAATGTACTTGGGCAAGAGATCATAAACGAGCACGGTAATGCGGCAACCGGATTGACGACCAACATACTTAACATCGAAGGGATTGCTAAGGGCGTATATAGCGTCGTATTGCAAAAGGACAATTACACTTACACCACTAAACTCGTTGTGCAATAACTGCACGGCGCAAATTTTTGAAAAATAAAACTACGTTTATGAGCATTAAGCCTATTTATTTTAGCATTTTACTAGCTCTGTCAGGAGTTTTTATCTGCGGTACAACGATTGCACAGGGGCAACATCCCAATTACCTTCAGGCACTCTCAGACCTTAAAGCTGCCCGTTCTGCGTTGATGCAACACATAGACGAACAGTCGATGACCCACAACGAAAAAGAAGCGTTGAGGCAGATCAATCTGGTGATCAGGGAGATTAATGATGCGTCAATTGACGGTGGTAAGGAAAGTGATGAGCAGCCGCAGGTACAGGAAGGCCTGAATAATGCCGTACAGCTACAGCAATGCATTAAACTTTTGAGAAAGGCAGAGTATGACCTCCGCCACGAGGAAGACAGTCAGTTTGCAAACGGACT